>NZ_JBEXMH010000053.1:0-69064 GCF_040610415.1 Amycolatopsis sp. NPDC004079
GAGGGACCAGCGGCCCAGGTGTGGATCTAGTGCTCGGCGCCACAAGAGGACGCGCAGTGTGTCGGAGCGCACTTGAAGGACTGCCGCCAGAACCTTCTCAGAGTCCCTCAGGGTTCCCCTCACGGACGTTTGCCTTGCTACACCGTGAGGATCGAGCGCAGGCGGCCGACATCGGTCATCCGGCGTTCGGCCAGGCGGTCGGCGGCGGCAGCGGGAGGCACGCCATCCGCCTTGGCCAGTTCGTACACCGCCTTCGTGGTGTCAAAGATGGCCGCTGTTTTGCGCTGGGCGCGGGCGAAGTCGAAGCCGTGCCGTTCGTCGTCGACCTGGATTACGCCGCCCGCGTTGACCAGGTAGTCGGGGGCGAACAGGATGCCGCGGTCGTCGAGCAGCTTGTCGACGCCAGGGTGGGCGAGCTGGTTGTTCGCCGCGCCGCAGACGATTCGGGCTCGCAGGGCGGCCACGGTCTCGTCGGTGAGCACGCCGCCCATCGCGCACGGGGCGAAGACGTCCAGCTCGGTGCTGATCATGGTGTCCACATCGGACACCACCTCAACGCCGGGGTAGGCCGCGCGAGTGCGTTCGACCGCGCCGGGTGCGACGTCGGTGATCACCACGTGGGCGCCAGCTTCGACCAGGTGGCCGACGAGGATGTGGCCGACCTTGCCGACCCCGGCGACGCCGACGCGGCGGCCGGTCAGCTCGGGGACGCCCCAGACCTGGTCCGCCGAAGCGCGCATTCCCTGGTACACGCCGAAAGCGGTGAGCACAGAGGAGTCGCCGGCCCCGCCGTCCTCTGGGGAGCGGCCGGTGACGTGCCGGGTCTCGCGGGCGACCACGTCCATGTCGCGCACGTAGGTGCCCATGTCGCAGGCGGTGATGTACCGGCCGCCGAGCGAATCCACGAACCGGCCGAAAGCGCGCAGAAGCGCTTCGGACTTCAGCGTGTTCGGGTCGCCGATGATGACGGCCTTGCCGCCGCCGAGGTCGAGGCCGGCGAGTGCGTTCTTGTACGCCATTCCCTTGGAGAGCGCGAGAACGTCGTCCAGCGCGGCGTCTTCGGTGGCGTAGGGGTAAAACCGGGTTCCGCCGAGGGACGGGCCCAAGGCGGTGGAGTAGATGCCGATGATGGCCTTCAGCCCGCTGGCCTCGTCGTGGCAGAACACGACTTGCTCATGGCCGCTGTGCCGGCCGAACACTCCTTCGGTCACGGTGGTGACTCCTTTGTCTCCCACGCGGCTCGTGGCCGCGCAAATGTGTGAACGGTGCGCACCGGGGAGCGGGGGTTGCCCGTTCACTGGTGCACACCGTCAACCTACTTCGCCGTTCTCCGGGCCACCACCCGCATCCCGGGAGCTTCACCCCAGATCCGCGACAGCTTCCCGAAGGGTGGAAATCGCGGTCTCGAGCTGTTCATCCGACAGGTATGGCGCGGGGCCGAACCTGAGGTAATGGCCCCGGCTGTCGGTGCGCACGCCGCGCGCGGCCAGGCGTTCGCATAGTTGCCCGGCGACGGGACTGCGCAGCGAGAGGAAGCCGCCGATGCCGTCGAGCGGGGTGTCCCGGTCTCGGGTGACGACGTCGGCGGGGAGGCCGAGGTCGTCGAAGCAGCGGGCGAGCAGACCGACCTGGTGCTGCGACACCTCGCGCAGGAACTCGGCGGTGAGTCCTTCCTCGGCGAAGAACCGCTGCACCCGCACGCCGCGGTAGTGGCTCGACGGGTCGTAGGTGGCTCCGGCGAACCGGTCGCCTCCTGGTGCGTAGGCGACTTCGTCTGGCCGGCGTTCATCGGCGAGAGCGCCGAATTCCGCGTACCAGCCGGTAATCACCGGGCGCAGTTCTTGCGCGTGCGCGGGCAGGCGCAGGAAGCAGTTGCCCTCGCCGAGTTGCAGGTACTTGTAGCCGCCGCCGAGGACCCACGCGTTGGTGAGGCCGAGGTCGTGCAGCGGGAACGGGACCGCGCCGACCGCGTGGTAGGCGTCGACGACCAGCTCGACCGAGCGGCTCCGGCAGGTTTCCGCCAGGTGCGCGAGACCCGGCACGATCCAGGACGTCTCGAACAGCACTGCCGACGTGAGGACCGCGGCGGTGCGGTCGTCGACCTGGTCGGCGAGCCGTTCGGCCAAAGTGGCCACGGGCGCGGCGGGCACGCGGACCACCTCGACGCCCTCCTCGGCCAACCGCGTGAGCTGGCGGCGCAGAGTGTGGAATTCTCCGTCCGTGGTCACCAATCGCGGCCGCTTCCGGAGTTCGATCGCGGACAGGAACCGCAGCACGAGCTCGTGCGTGTTCTGCCCGAGCGCGTAGTCGCCGTGCGGATCGGACAGCCATTGCCGGAACCCGTTCCGCAGCTCGTCGGCCTTCGCGAACGCCCGGCCCCACTTCTCGTCCACCTCCTCCGCGGCGTCGGCGAACGCTTCGCGCAGGCCTTCTTCGGCGACGTCCGGCCAGGCCTGGTGCGAATGCGCGGACAGCAGCAGCCGGTCGGCGACACGGAACCGCGAGTAGTGCGGGGCGAGCGCGTTTTCCTTGGCGCGCAAAGATTCCACAGTGGTCACAACCGGCTCCGCACGGCCCACAGGTCCGGGAACATCGGGGTGAACAGCGTGGTGCGCAGGTAGGTCGCGCCGGACGAACCGCCGGTGCCGGTCTTGTCGCCGATCGTGCGTTCGACCATCTTCACGTGCCGGTAGCGCCATTCCTGCAGGCCCTCGTCGAGGTCGACCAGCGCCTCGGCGAGCACCGACGGGCCGCCGTCGTCCTGGTACACCTTCAGCAGCACCTCCTGCAGCTCCGGCGACGCCTCGAGCGGACGGGTCACGTCGCGGTCGGTGGCCACCGGGTAGCCCTTTCCGGACAGATACGTCAGGAACGAGTCGAAGACCGACGGACGGCGCATCGCGTCGGCGATCCGGGTGCGCTGCTCGCCGCCGTCCGGGTAGTGCGCGAACACGCGCTCGTCGCGGCGGCCGAGCACCGCCTCCAGCTCGCGGAACTGGCCGGACTGGAAGCCGCTCGACGCGTCGAGGCGGGCGCGGAAGCTGGTGAACTGGCTGGGCGTCATCGTCTCCAGCACGTCGATCTGCGCGACCACCACCTTCAGCACGGTCAGGATGCGGCGCAGCGTGCGGATCGAATGCGCGGTGTTGCCCGCTTCGAGGTTCTCCTGCAGGAACGCGGCCTCGTGCAGGATCTGCTTGAACCACAGTTCGTAAACCTGGTGGATCACGATGAACAGCAGTTCGTCGTGTTCGTCCGAGCGCGGGCGCTGTGCGGCGAGCACCTCGTCGAGCGCCAGGTAGGACGTGTAACTGAGCGCGGCTTGGGTGTCGGCTGTTCCGGTCATCGGGTTCCTCATCTCGTGGACAGGGTTCGGTCGAAGTGGCGCTGCGCGGGTGGCGCGAGCGCCGAATACAGGTCGTGGAACAGCTTGACCGCGGCGTCCCGGGTTTCCGGCGCCGGGATCAGTTCGGACGGCAGTTCCGGGTCCAGTGAAGGAAATTCGCGATAGGTGTGCACCAGGCGGGTGCGGACGGCGAACGCCTGCGCGTCGCTGAGATCGCCTGGGCAATCGCCGAATTCGGCGACGAACGCGGCGTAACGGGCGGACAGTCCGTCGAGGTCCCACGCCCGTCCGGCCAGGCGGCGCACGTCCAGCGCGGCGGACGGGGTGCCGAGCATCAGCCCGGCGTGCTCGGCGACTTCGAGTTCGGTGAGCACCGCGAGCACCTCGGCCTCGCGGTCGTGCGGGGCGAGCCAGGTGCCGTCCTGGACCGGGCCGAACCCGAGGAAGCGCAGCCGCCGCACCAGCCGCTCGCGGGATTTGCGCCGGGTTTCCGGGATGTTCTGCCACAGCACGGTCCAGGTCCCGGCCGGTTCGTCGCGGCGGCCGAGGCCGAAGATCCGCCGGTCGCCGTCGTCGAGCAGGGCGACCGTGCGCGAGGTCAGCGAGTAGTGCACCAGCCTGCCCTCGCGGTGCCGGGACAGCAGGCCGCGGCGCACCAGCCGGGTCAGCGCGATCCGCGCCGCGCCGTCGGAGAACCCCAGCTCGTGCAGCAGCGCGACGAGACCGCCGGACCACACGCGCCTGCTTTCGCGCGGGCGCACGTAGCTGCCCAGCAGCGTCATCACGAGCTCCTGGGGCGTGCGGGCGGGTTCGGTGTCGGGCACGAGGCAACTCTATACACCTCAGCCCGCTGCAGTGTAGCTTTCGGGAGTGAGCAGTTTTTCGGACCGAGTTGTCGTGGTCACCGGCGGCACGCGCGGCATCGGCGCGGCCGTCGCCGAACGGTTCCGCAACGCCGGCGCGACGGTGCACTCCCCCGGCCGCGCCGACTGCGACGTCACCGACGAGGCCGCCGTCCGCGCGTACTTCGCCCAGCTCGGACCGGTCGACGTGCTGGTCAACAACGCTGGGGTGTCGTCGAGCGCGCCGCTGGCGAAGACCGGGCTCGACGATTGGCGCGGCCAGTTCGAGGTGAACGCGACCGGCGCGTTCCTGTGCACCCGTGAGGTGTTGCCGGGGATGCGCGAACGCGACTTCGGACGGATCGTCACGGTCGCGTCGACTGCGGGACTGGCTGGCGCGCGCTACACTTCGGGCTACACCGCGTCGAAGCACGCGGCGGTCGGCTTGATGCGGGCTGTGGCGGCGGAAGTGGCTGGCACGGGCGTCACGTCGAACGCGGTGTGCCCGTCGTTCGTCCGCACCGATATGACCGCGACGTCGGTGGCCCGGATCCGCGAGCGTACCGGCCGCGACGAGGCGGACGCGGAAGCCGCGCTCGCCGCCGCCTCCCCGCTCGGACGGCTGCTCGAACCCGGCGAAATCGCGTACGCCGTGGAGTTTTTCGCCGCCCCGGAGGCGGCCGCGATCAACGGACAGACCCTCGTACTCGACGGTGGAGGAATCCAGAAATGAGCCCGTTCCGCGCCAGTGTCCCGCTCACGAAATCGTGGGAGCACTTCGAGTTCACCGTGGACGACGGGGTCGCGACGGTGACCTTCGACCGTCCGGAAAAGCTCAACGCGCTCACCTTCGACGTCTATGCCGACCTGCGCGACCTGGTCGCCGAATTGCCGCACCGCGGCGACGTGCGGGTGCTCGTGCTCACCGGGAAAGGGCGCGGATTCTGCTCGGGCGGCGACGTCGAGGAAATCATCGGCGAGCTGCAGAAAATGGACACCGCGGAACTGCTCGAATTCACCCGGATGACCGGCGCGGTGGTGAAAGCCATGCGCGAAACGCCGATCCCGATCATCGCGGCGATCAACGGCGTCGCGGCCGGCGCGGGTTCGGTCCTCGCACTGGCGAGCGATTTCCGGCTGCTGGCCGAATCGGCGAAATTCGCGT
This sequence comes from Amycolatopsis sp. NPDC004079, assembly GCF_040610415.1. Classification (NCBI taxonomy): domain Bacteria; kingdom Bacillati; phylum Actinomycetota; class Actinomycetes; order Pseudonocardiales; family Pseudonocardiaceae; genus Amycolatopsis; species Amycolatopsis sp. NPDC004079. The sequence goes on from NZ_JBEXMH010000053.1 coordinate 5,354, forward strand.
TCCTGTTCACGAAGGTCGGCCTGGCGGGCGCGGACATGGGTTCGGCGTATCTGCTGCCGCGCCTGGTCGGCCTCGGCCGGGCGACGGAATTGCTGATGCTGGGCGACAAACTCCCCGCCGCGCGCGCCGAAGCGATCGGGCTGGCGAACCGCGTGGTGCCGGACGCCGAGCTGGCCGACGAGGCCACCGCGCTGGCCCGAAGGCTCGCGGACGGCCCGGCGCTGGCGTACTCCACCACGAAGGTGCTGCTGACCCGCGAACTCGACAGCGACCTCGGCAGCTCGATCGAACTGGAAGCCATCACGCAGGCGCTGTTGATGACGGCCAAGGATCACAAGGAGTTCTACGCCGCCTGGACCGCCGGTCGCAGTCCACAGTGGACCGGCCGCTGATTGTCCGTGAAGGGCTCCTTGAAGGAATCTAGTTCCCTCAAGGAGCCCTTCACGGACCGCTGGTCAGGCCCGGGTCACCGAGACCTGGAGTTCCGTCACCCAGTCGTCGCGGTTTTCCGGGCACTCCAGGTTGACCTCTCGGGGGTAGCCGGTCGACTGGTAGCCGTTGGCGTCGATCCAGCGGGCCAAGGCCTGAGCCGCCGGATCGATCGTCTCCATCGAGCCGCGGTGCACGACGGCCGCCGCGTGGTCCAGCGGCGGCAGGTCGTGGACCCGGACGTCGCCGTCCCGCTGCGGGGCGGAAACCTCGACGGCGGCGTGGACGACGACCTTGCCGTCGGCCTCCGGGACGTCCTCGTAATAGGCCACTCCGGGTCCGGTGCACCCGATGCCCGCCGCCTCCAGCCGCCGGAAAAGCTCGGCGTAGAGCGGTCCGATGACCGGGCCGATGTCCTCGGGCTCGAAACTCGCGGCGATCGCGGTCAGCTCCGCCACCCGCACGGCGGGGACGCTCTTGATGACGACGTCGTTCTCGGGCATGTGCCCCTCGCTTTCGATCGCGCGGAGCCTCGCCTCGACCCGGACCAGCCGGGCCGCCGCGGCCGCCATCGCCGCCTCCAGGTCAGCCCGCCGCAGCCGCAGCATGGCGCCCAGCTGCTCAGCGGTGACCTTCTCGTCGAGGATCTCCTGGACCTGCTGGAGAGTGAAGCCGAGATCCTTGAGCGCGATGACGCGGTTGAGGCGCGCCAGCTGGGCGGCGGCGTAGTACCGGTAACCGGTGGCGGGGTCGACGTGGGCCGGGCGCAGCAGTCCGGTCGCGTCGTAGTGCCGCAGCATTCGGACCGAGACGCGGCCGTGCCGGGCGAAATCTCCGATAGTGAACATGACGTCTTAGAGTTGACCGCCTGACACGGTGTGAGAGTCAAGAAGCTGGTCAGAGGTCGGTGTAGGCGAGCGCGTTCTCCTCCAGGGAGCCGAACCACAACCGCCCGTGGTACTCGCGGATGCCCACCAGCAGGTGGAATCCCGGGATCTCGCCGCGCAGTTCCCGCACCACCGAGCCGTCCGGGGCGACGGCGACCGCGCCCACCCGGCGTTTCGGCGCGGGCTGCACCGCGTCCGGCAGAGCGCGCACCGCCGTCCGGACCGCGCGCGGCAGACGGCGCACGACGTCGAGGGCACGGACGCGCGGGCTGGCCTCGGTGATCCAGATCAGGCCGTCCGAACCGGTCGCGATGTTGTCCGGGAAGCCCGGCAGATCGTCGATCAGGACGTCCTGGTCGCCCGCGCGCGGACCGGTCAGCCAGACCCGGCTCACCCGGCACGCGCCGGTTTCGGCAACCGCCACAAAGGACTCGTCCGGCGGCAGCGCGACGCCGTTCGCGAACTGGAGACCGTCGGCGAGCAGGTCGATGTGACCGTCCGGCGCGCGGCGCAGCAGCCGTCCGCCCGCGGTCTGTTCGATGAGGTCGTCGCGCCAGTTGTCGATGCCGAAGCGGCGCGAGGAGTCCGTGAAGTAGACCGTGCCGTCGGCGGCGACCGCGGCGTTGTTGCAGAACACGAAATCCAGCCCGGCACCGGACGTCGCGAGGGTCGTGGTCTCGCCGCCGGCCAGCGGCATGGTCAGCAACCCGGCACGGGCGTCGCAGATCAGCAGCTCGTCGTCGCCGTACAGCTCCAGCCCGAGCGGGCGGCCGCCGGTGTCGCCGATCAGGTCGATCCGCCGCCCGTCCGGGGAAAGCCGCAGGATCCGGCCGTCGTCGACGCCGGTGTAGACCCGGCCCTCGGCGTCCACGACCACGTCTTCCGGACCGTGCCCGTTCACCGGGACGACCGTGACCTCACCGAACTGCACGCCGGCCTCCTACCGGTAGCTGAGCAGCCGCGAGTTCTCGCCTTCGAGATGCGGATGCTCGTTGAAGGACAACAGGTTCACGCCGCCGCGGCCGGACGTCAGCTTCGTGATTCCGGTGTTCACGGTGACGCGGTTCAGCTTCAGCAGCCCGGGCCCCGGCGTGCCCAGCAACGATCCGGCGACCGCGCCCAGCACCCCGCCGGAGGTGAACACGAGCCCGTTTTCGCCCTTGCCCAGCGAACCGGCCAGTTCCGCCAGCGCCGCCGTGGAGCGGCCGAGGAAGGCGGGCCAGCTTTCCGCGCACGGACCAGTGTCGCCGGAGTCGACCCACGCGTTCAGCGCGGCGTCCAGCAACTGCTGGTACTCGCGCGAATCCTGTTGCGGCGCACCGCCCGCGTGGTGCGCCGCGATGTCGACGTGGTCGTATTCGTTCCAGCGTTCGTCCTCGATCACCGGCACGTCGCAGCCGAGGACCTTCAACGCCGTCGCCGCGGTGTCCCGCTGGCGGGCCAGCGTTCCCGAGCGCACCTGCGAGAATTCGACCCCGCGCCGTTTCAGCTCCGCGCCGACCACTGTGGACTGTTCGAAACCCAGCGGCGACAACGCGTCGTAATCCGCCGCGCCGAACGACGCCTGCCCGTGCCGGATCAGGTAGATCGCACCCATTTATGCCCGTCCCGTCAGGAAAACATCCGAAGCAACCGGCCCGGAGCGAAGCGTACCGCGAGACTCAGCGGTACCCAGGGCCACGAAGGCACGTACGCGCGCTTCGGCTCCGCTTCGATCGCCTTGACCAGCGCGTGCGCTCCGGCTTCGGCCGACACCATCAGCGGATTGGGTTTGGTCGAGCGCGCGGTCATCTCGGAGCTGATGTAGCCGGGCCGAACGTCGGTGACCGTGATGCCGTGGCTGCTCAGTTCCAGCCGCGCGCCGTCGGTGAACGCGGAGATCCCGGCCTTCGACGCGGAGTACGCGGTGAGGTTCCGGGGAAAACCGCGCAGCGCCATGAACGACGAGATCACCGCGAGGTGCCCGTCGCGCTGCTCGCGGAAGATCCCCGCCGCCGCCTCGATCTGGGCCACCGCGCCGACAAGGTTGGTTTCGAGGGTCTGCAGGTTGGCGTCGAACCGGCCCGCGCCGACCGGCTGCCCCTTGCCGAGCCCGGCGTTGACGATCACGCGGTCGAGCCTGCCGAGCTCCGTCCGGAACTCCTCGAACACGTCGAAGACGCGCGCGTGGTCGGTGACGTCGAGCGCGCGCGTCGCGACGGTGATGCCCGGGTACCCGGCGCGCAGCTCGGCGGCCAGGTTGTCGAGCCGTTCGGTGCGCCGGGCGCACAGCGCGAGATTGCGGCCGCGAGCGGCGAACTGCCGGGCCATTCCCTCGCCGAGACCGGAGCTGGCTCCGGTGATCAGGATGTTCTGCCGCAGGACCATGCCCGGAGCCTACCCGCTGGTAACCAATCAGACGCTCCCGCGGCTCACGCTGCCGCCCACCTCCGCTCGGCCCGCTCCCGGCTGCCGGGAATCAGCCGGAAGAGCAGCTTCGGCACCGCCCCGGCGAAGTAGTACGTCTTGCCGTCGACCTCCAGCGCGTGCTGCGCTTTGCCCGCGGGCGCTTTGTCCGCCGGCCCCAGGCTCAGTGCGAACGCGCACTTGCCGTCGAACTCCGGCTCGGCCATTTCACGCCCCCGGCGGGGGAAGGATTTCCAGCACGTCGATCGTGCCGATCTCGGTGTGCGGGTGCCCCTCGAGAAGACTCCGCACCGCGTCCGCCGAATCGGCCTGCAGGATCGAGTACCCGCCGATCGTGCCGTCCCCGCCCGCGGTGGGCGCGCCGCCGTCCACCACCGCTTCGCCCGCTTTCGCGAACCACGCCGTCCAAGCTTGCATCCCGGCGGCCTGCTGTTCCGGCGTCGCCTGGGCCATCCGCTCCGCGGCCGACTGGTCGGCGCGGTAAAGGAGAAGGAATTTCGCCATACCGATCACCTGCGATCGAGGGAAACCGCCCCGCTGACGGGGATCGGGCCCATGGTCTGCCGCTTCGGCCGCTCGCGCAAGTCCGGCGGATCCGGCGCGGATGACCGGTGGCCCGGCTTCTGGGGGCATGCCGGGCCACCGGTTCCGGGCGCGGCCGCCGGCCGGGCGCGGGGCGCGGTCCGCGCTGCCGGGGCCGAGGCTCCGGACGCGCCGGGGGCGGCGCGTTCCGTCCTGGCCATGGAAGCGCGACCGTGCAGGTCAGGGCAATGGTTCACAGTTGCCAGTACTAGCCCGTTCGTCGGAGTGGTACGGCGGTACAACCTGGTCCGGCGGCTGCTACCGTGCCTGTGTCGGACTCGGCACAGTCGGTTACCGCTGGGGGCGGTCGAGAAGGAAATGACGCAGCGACATGCGGGCCAAGCGGGTCCGGACGCCGACGGAGGCGCCCGGACCGCGTTCGCGAGCGCGCTGCGCGCCGCGATCGGAGCCAGCGGGCTTTCCCTGGACCGGATCCAGGCACGGCTGCGCGCCCGGGGCGCGACGGTGAGCGTCACGGCGCTCAGCTATTGGCAGTCGGGCAAACGCCAGCCGGAACGCGCCGGATCGCTGTCGGCGGTGCGGGTGCTGGAGGAAATCCTCGACGTCCCCGACGGCGCGCTGCTCGGCCTGCTGCCGCCGCCCCGGCCGCGCGGGGCGAGCAGGCGCGACCGGGCGGGCGAGGAGCCGGTCACCTTCACCCGCGAGATCCTGCAGCCGCTGCTGGACCGCGTCGGCGCGCCGGACGCGCTGGACCAGCAGCACCAGCTGAAGCTCATCGGGCTGCACGACCGCTGCGACATCGCGGCCGACGGAGGCCAGCTCGCGGTCACCTCGCGCGCGGTCTTCCAGTCCGGTGCGGACGGTCAGGACCGCTGGCTCCTGGTGTACGCGCAGGGTGACGCGACCGCGGTGCCCGACTTGCAGCCGGTGCGCAACTGCCGCGTCGGACGCGCCGAAGTGGACGACGACCACGGCATCCTGGTGGCCGAATTGCTCTTCGACCGCGCGCTGGAACGCGGCGAGACGCACCTCATCGAGTACACCCTGCGCAACTCCGGGCCGCCGTATCCGCAGTGCCGGGCCACGCACTACCGGGAATTCCGCCGCCCGGTCCGCGAGTACCTGCTGGAGATCCGCTTCGACCCGACCGCGGTGCCCGCCCGCTGCTGGCAATACGCGAACGCCACCGACGAAGCGCCCGCCCGGCGCCGCCTGCGGCTCGACAGCGGCAACGGCGTGCACGCGATCGCGCTGGACTTCGGACCGGGGATCTTCGGCATCGGCTGGGGTTCGTGAGTCCGGCGGCTGAGCTGCGGGAGCTGACCGTACTGGTCGACACGGGACGGTGGCGCGAGACGGTTCTGGATTCGGTGTGTCTTGTGGTTCCGGCGGGGCTCACTGCGCTGCTCGGCGAATCCGGATGCGGCAAATCGATGGTCGCGGCGGCGTTGACGGGCTCGCTTCCTTCGGTTGCGCACCGGACTGGAGAGGTACGCGTTCGTGGCAGCGTCGGGTTCGTGCCGCAGTCCGGGGTCACGGCGTTCGCCGCGGAGCGAACCGTCGGCTCGCAATTGGACGAGCGTCAGCAGCTCTATCGCGGCCGGAGCGTCGAGGACGCCTGCAAGGCAGCGGTCTATCCCGAGGAGACACTGGATCTTTATCCGCACCAGCATTCCAGCGGGCAAATCCAGCGGGCCGCGCTCGCGGCGGCCCTGCTGTCCGAACCGGATCTGCTCGTGGTGGACGAACCCAGCGCCTCGCTCGACCGCGGCACCGCCTACGAAGTGTGGGCCAGCCTGCGCGCCTATGCCGATACTGGCACCGCCGTGCTGACCATTACCCACGACGGCGCGATGCTGGCCGAGACCGGGTACGCCGACGCGATGGTGTTCATGCAGAACGGACGCACCGTCGCCGCCGGGTCGCTCGCCGAGATTCGCACCCTCGCAAATCCTTACCTGGAGGGCTTTTTTCAGTGACCGTGCTCAACTGAGCTTGGTCCGCAACACCTTCCCGGTCGCGTTGCGCGGCAACTCCTCCAAGAACTCCACATCCCGCGGCACCTTGTAGCGCGCCAGATTCGCCTTCACGTACTCGCGCACGCCGTCCTCATCCAGCGTCGAACCTTCCGTGCGCACCACAAAGGCCTTGAGCCGCTCGCCGAAATCCGGGTCCTCGACGCCGATCACCGCGGCTTCGAGGACGTCTTCCCGCTCCACCAAAAGGTTTTCCACCTCGATCGGGAACACGTTCTCGCCGCCGGAGACGATCATCTCGTCGTCGCGGCCGTCGATGAACAGCAGGCCGTCCTCGTCGAAGTGGCCGACGTCGCCGCTGGAGAGCAGGCCGTCGATGATCTCCTTGTTGCGGCCGTCGGTGTAGCCGCCGAAGCTGAGACCGCTGCCGACGAACACTCGTCCGGTCACGTGCGGCTCGGTGATCTTGGTGCCGCGCTCGTCATACAGCGCGACGCGGCAGCCGACCGGCGCGCGTCCCACGGTGCCTGGCGCGCGCTTCCAGTCTTCCGGCGTCGCGACGGTCGCCACTGCGACTTCCGTGGAGCCGTACAGGTTGTGCACGACGTCGCCGAATTCCTCGTTCGCCCGGTTGCCGAGATCCGGCGACAGCGCGGACCCGGCGACGAAGATGATCCGCAGGCACGAGGTGTCGTAGCGATCGCGGACTTCCTTCGGCAGGTCGACGATCCGTTGGAGCATCGTCGGCACCAGAACGAGCGCGGTGCACCGATGCGTGGCGACGCCCTTCAGCGTGGCCTCCGGGTCGAACTTCCGGCGCATCACCACCGTGCAGCCGAGCGCGAAGCTAAGGATGAACTGCGACAGCCCGGTGCCGTGGAACAGCGGCGCGCCCATGAAGGTCGCCTCGCCGGAGCGCAGCGGGATGCGGTCCAGGAACTGTGCCGACGCCAGCGCGGACGTGTGCGGTCGCGGCGCGCCCTTGGGGGTGCCCGTGGTGCCGCTGGTGAGCAGCACGAACCCGCCGGCTTTGGCGGGCGCGGGCACCGGGCGGTCGTCGGTGCTGGCGATGATCTCGGCGAGCACCGGGATCTCGTGGCCGCCCGGCTGGTCCACCCAGGCCAGGTAGCGGTCGACGTCTCCGTCGATCGCGTCGAGCAGGCCGGTGAACTCCTGGTCGTAGACGAGCGCGGTGACGCCCTCGCGGTTGGCGACATCGGCGAACTGCGGCTTGGCGAACCCGGTGTTCATCAGCAGCAGCCGCGCGCCGAGCTTGCCCGAGGCGGCCATCGTGAGCACGAGCCCGCGGTGGTCGCGGCACAGCGCGGCGATCACCGAACCGGGGCCGAGGCCGCGCTGTGACCAGGCGCGGGCGAGCGCGTTGGACTGGTCGTCGAGCTGCTTGAAGGTGAGCGGGCCGAGGTCGTCGACGATCCCGACGGCCGTCGAATCACGCCGGGCCGCGATGTGGTTCGCGCCGGCGAACGGGCCGTACTTGCGGATCGCGACGAGGGAACGCAGGCCCTCGTCGAGGCGGGGAAACGGCACCAGCCCGGCGCGCCGCATCACCTCGACGCTGCGCACGGTCTCGGTCAGCTTGCCGGCCACCTGACCGGCCAGCTCGGCCACACTCATCCGGGCACCTCCATTGCTGCTGCGGGAGCGCCCACGCCGACGGTCTCCGTACCGCCGGTATGGGAGTTACTCGACAGTAAAGCAAGGCCAGGCCGCGCACCAGTGCCCGGCCGGGGAGGAAATCTCCGGTACCGGTCACCGACTGTCCGTGAAGGGCTCCTTGCGGGAATCCGATTCCTTCAAGGAGCCCTTCACGGACCGCGGAGAACCAGGCCGGGGCGCCGGGTGTGCGGAAATTGTCGGTGCTGGTCCGCACAATGTGACGGTGCAGGTGATCACCGGCCGGGAGGAAGAGTCCGGCTACACGATCGAGGGCCCCGCGGGGACCCTCCGCGGGCTGTCGCGCGCCGACTGGGTCGACGAGGTACGTCGGCTGGAAGCGGCCGAGAGCCCGCGCTGGGTGCTGCCCTCGGCCGAGGAGATCTACCCCGCACTGGTCAAGGCTGGCGTGCGGCTGGGCCGGTGCTACGACCTGTCGCTCGCCGAGGGACTGCTGCTCGCCTACGAGGGCCGGGAGGGCGAATCACGCAGCCTGCGGGCAGCGTGGGCCCGGGCGAACGGGGACGAACCGCCCGACGACGGCCCGGCCTTCGGCGAGGACGCCCAGCCCACGCTGTTCTCCCCGCGCGGCCCCGGCCTGCCACCGGGCGTCACGGTCGTCGCCGCGGCCCGACGAGTCCTGGCTGAGCAGGAGAAACGCGTGGCCGCCACCGAGGCCCCCGCCCGGATGCGGCTGCTGCTCGCGGCCGAATCGGCAAGCGCACTGGCCGCCGCCGAAATCTCCGCCGCCGGGCTCCCCTGGCGCGCTGACCGCCATCTGCAACTGCTGGAAGAACGCCTAGGACCGCGCGTACCCGCTGGTCAACGTCCGAAAGCCCTCGTCGAGCTAGCCGCGAAGATCTCGGCGGCCCTGGGCGGACGGCCAGTGAACCCCGACTCGTCGGCCAGCGTCGTACGCGCGCTCGGCCGGGAAGGCATCGAAATCCCGGCGGCACGAAAGTACCTGCTGCAGGACATCGACCACCCCGCCGTCGCGCCCCTGCTGGAGTACAAGGAACTGTCGCGGCTGCATTCGGCCAACGGCTGGGCGTGGCTGGACGAATGGGTCGCCGACGGACGATTCCGGCCGCACTACGTCGTCGGCGGCGTGGTGTCCGGCCGCTGGGCCACCCGGGGCGGCGGGGCGCTGCAGATCCCGCGCGCGCTGCGCTCCTGCGCGTCCGCGGACCCCGGCTGGAAACTCGTCGTCGCCGACGGCGCACAACTGGAGCCACGCGTCCTCACCGCGTTGTCCGGCGACCGCCGCCTGGCCGAAGTCGCCGCGGCGACCGATTTGTACGCCCGATTGGCAGAAGCCCTGTTCTCCGGTACGCGCTACGTCCCGCTCCGCCCCGGGGACACGCGAGACGACCGTTCGCGCGCGAAGATCGCCATGCTGTCCGCGATGTACGGCGGCACGTCTGGCGAGGCTGGGCCGCTGCTTGCGTTGCTGCGCCAGCGTTTCCCGGACGCGGTGTCCTATGTGGAGCACGCCGCCGCAGCTGGCGAGCGGGGCGAGCGAGTCCGGTCACGGCTGGGCCGCACCTCCCCGGCCCCGTCTGCGGCTTGGCGCGCCTTGACCGGTGGCCTCACCGAGGACGAGGCGACGGAGACTCGCGCGCGCCGGGCGTCGCGGAGCTGGGGGCGGTTCACGCGGAACTTCGTGGTGCAGGCCAGCGCGGCTGACCTGACCGCGGTCTTGTTGGCCACCTTGCGCGGGCGGCTGCCCGATCCGGCGCATCTGGTGTTCTTCCTGCACGACGAGGTGATCGTGCACGCGCCCGCGGAGCTGGCGGATGAGGTCGCGGCGATCGTGGAGGCGGCGATCCAGGAGGCCGCGAGGCTGGTCTTCGGCGAGGCCTGCCCGGTGCGATTTCCGATGCACGCGAAGCCGGTGGACACTTACGCGGAGGCGAAGTGAGCGCGCTCGCCTCGGCGGCCTTCCCAGCCGCCCCAGGAATGTCCGCACACCACACGGCGGGTTCCGCCTCACCGGTACGGCTGAACGCCGGACCGCGCCGGGTCACCGTGGCCGGATTTCGAGCGTTTCTCCCGCGCGAGCCGACGGCGCCGGCAGCCGGGGCCGTCCTCAGTCGCCGATCTTGACCTGCATTCGCACGGTTCCGCCGGGATGATCGCGAAAGTAAGTCAGGATCTGCGCGCTGTCCGCCGTGCAGCCGGCGTTCGTGAAGCCGTTTTGTTCCGTGTAGCCCAGAATGACGGAACATTTCGCGATAAAGGTGTACCGGTCGGGCAGCAGCACGAAGAACGTCGCCACCGCGGTGCCCGGCCCGCCGTCATTGCGGAAAATGGCGCTCATCGTGCAGGCGGAGCCCTGGCACGGTCCGTCCCATTGAGAGGACCGCACCTGGAACGCGGGTTCCGCGGGCACGGTGGTGCTGGGACTGTCCGGAGTTTCCAGGGTGCTGCGCGGGGTGGTGCTCGGCGTGATTTCGACTGTCCGCACCGGGCTTGTCGGCGGTGTGCCAGCAAGCGTGTCCGTCGCCTGCGCCCGGCCCGCCCCGGCGACTGAATCGCCCGCGGCTCCGGAAACCGGGGTGTTTTTGCTCGTGGGCGGCGAAATCCATTCCTTTAACGGATTGAACCCGGTCAGCGTATTGACAGCCACCAGAATAGCCAGAACGCCGCTCACCACGCCGATGATCAACGACCATTTCTTGACGCCGGAATCGTCGTCGGGCTTCTTCGGCTCGTCCCCCTCGCCTGCCATCGGGCGATTCTACAGCGCTTCGTCCAACGCCTTCGTAATCCGCTTCAGCGACACCGGATGCGCCGTCCCCAATGTCTGCGCGAAGAAGCTCACCCGGAGTTCCTCGATCATCCACCGCACCTCCGCCAGGGCGGGCGAAGACGTCCCGGGCGGCAAGGCAGCCAGCGCGTCCTGGTATTCCTTCGTGATCCACGCGACGTCGGCCATGCGCTGCAGGTCCCGCGTCTGCTCCAGCGGCAGCTTCTCCAGCCGCCGCTCGATGCCGCGCAGGTACCGGACCACGTTCGACAGCCGTCCGGCGCCCGTTTCCGTCACGAAGCCCTTGTGCACCAAGCCGTCCAGCTGACGGCGGATGTCCGCCAGCGACTCGGCCGGGCCGCGGGTGTCGGACAGGCGCGTTTCGACGTCGATGGCCGCGCGCAGGATCCGCTCGACCTCCGTCAAAACCTCCAGCACCTTCGGGTTCAGCCCCGCCCGCACCTTTTCCAGCAGCGCGGCGAAACCCGCCTCGTCCCAGACCGGGCCGCCCGCGGCGGCCATCAGCGCGTCGACAGCACAGTCGACGCAATCCTCCAGGAGGCCCGCGACACTGCCGTGCGGATTGCGGTTCAGCACCAGCTTCGAGGAGTTCGACAGCGAGCGCGTAATGAACTTCATCGGCGAGTTCAGGTTCAGCCGCAGCATTCGCCGCGTGCCGGACCACATCGCGTGTTGCTGTTCGGCGGGCGTGTCCAGCAGCCGCACGGCCACCGACGCGCCCTCGTCGACCAGCGCCGGATACGCCTTCACGTCGTGGCCACGCCGGGTGGAGGCGAAGACCTTCGGCAGCTCGCCGAAGGACGGCTGCACCAGACCCGCCTTCTCAATGCTGTTGGCAGCCTTGGAAATCGTCTCCCGCACGCGCGGCGCGAGGCGGCGCTTCAGCTCGTCCAGGTCCTTGCCCTCGGCCACCCGCTTGCCGCGCTCGTCCACCACCCGGAAGGTGATCCGGAGGTGATCCGGCACCGTCGAGAGGTCCCACGCCGAATGCGGGACGTCGATGCCGCGCATCGCGTGCAGCTCGTCGCCGAGGATGTCGAGAAGCGGACCGTCCGAAGGGGACATTCGCGTCAACGCGTCCGCGGCCGTGTCGGGAGCCGGGACGAAGTTGCGCCGCAACGTTTTCGGCAGCGACTTGATCAGCTGCGTCGCCAGTTCGCCGCGCAGGCCAGGCACCTGCCAGTCGAAGCCGTCCGGCGTCACCTGGTTCAGCACCGGCAGCGGGATGTGCACGGTCACGCCGTCGGCGTCCGCGCCGGGCTCGAACTGGTAGGTCAGCTTGAAGACGTGCGTGCCCTGCGTCCACGAGTCCGGGTAGTCCGATTCGCGGACCGCGCCCGCGACCTCGTTGATGAGCATGGACTTCTCGAACGACAGCAGGTCCGGCTCGTTCCGCCGCGCCTTCTTCCACCAGCTGTCGAAGTGCCGCACGGACACGATGTCCTCGGGCACTCGCGCGTCGTAGAACTCGTACAGCGTCTGGTCGTCCACCAGGATGTCGCGCCGCCGGGCGCGGTTCTCCAGGTCTTCGACCTCGTCCAGCAGCGCGCAGTTCTCCGAGAAGAATCGATGGTTCGTGTGCCAGTCGCCCTCGACCAGCGCGTGCCGGATGAACATGGCGCGCGAGATCTCCGGGTCGATGCGGCCGTAGTTCACCCGCCGGTCCGCGATGAGCGGAACGCCGTACAGCGTCACCTTCTCGGTCGCCATCACCGCGCCCTGCTTGCGCTCCCAGTGCGGCTCCGAATACGAACGCTTCACCACGTGCTGCGCGAGCGGTTCGACCCAGTCCGGCTCGATCCGCGCGTTGACCCGGCCCCACAGCCGCGACGTCTCGACCAGCTCGGCCGACATCACCCAGCGCGGCTGCTTCTTGAACAGCGCCGAGCCGGGGAACACGGAGAACCGGGCGCCGCGCGCGCCGAGATAGTCGCCCTTCGCCGGGTCCTTGAGCCCGATGTGCGACAGCAGCCCGGAAATCAGCGCCGTGTGCACGTGCTGCGGTTCGGCGGGCGTGGTGCTGAGCGTGATGCCGAGCGGTTTGGCGAGCTGGCGCAGCTGGCCGAAGATGTCCTGCCACTCGCGGATCCGCAGGTAGTTCAGGTATTCGGTGCGGCACATCCGGCGGAACTGGTTGCCGGTCAACGTCTTCTGCTGTTCGCTGACGTACTCCCACAGCTTCAGGTAGGAGAGGAAGTCCGACGTCGGGTCCGCGAACCGGGAGTGCTGCGCGTCGGCGGCCTGCTGTTTCTCCGCCGGACGCTCGCGCGGGTCCTGAATGGACAGTGCGGCGGCGATGATCATCACCTCGCGCACGCAGCCGTTCTGGGCGGCCTCCAGCACCATCCGGCCCATCCGCGGGTCGACCGGCAGCAGCGCGAGCTTCCGGCCGACCTCGGTGAGCTTCGAGGAATCGCCGGTCTCGAACGCGCCGAGCTCCTGCAGCAACTGCACGCCGTCGGTGACCTGGCGGCGGTCCGGCGGCTCGACGAACGGGAACGCGTTCATGTCGCCGAGGCCGAGCGACGTCATCTGCAGGATGACCGACGCCAGGTTCGTCCGCAGGATCTCCGGATCGGTGAACTCCGGCCGCGATTCGAAGTCTTCCTCCGAGTACAGCCGGATGCAGATGCCGTCCGAGGTACGACCGCAACGACCCTTGCGCTGGTTCGCCGACGCCTGCGAGACCGCCTCGATCGGCAGCCGCTGCACCTTCGTGCGGTGGCTGTAGCGCGAGATGCGCGCGGTGCCCGGATCGATCACGTACTTGATCCCGGGCACGGTCAGCGAGGTCTCGGCGACGTTCGTGGCCAGCACGATCCGCCGCCCGGTGTGCCGCTGGAACACGCGGTGCTGGTCAGCGGCGGACAGCCGCGCGTACAGCGGCAGCACCTCGGTGTTCCGCAGGTCCAGCCGGTTCAGCACGTCCGCGGTGTCGCGGATCTCGCGCTCGCCGGAGAGGAACACGAGGATGTCGCCCGGGGCCTCGCCGGACAGCTCCTGGACCGCCTCGGCGATCGCCTGCGTCTGGTCGCGGTCCGGGTCGCCCTCGGGCTCGTCCGGGTCCACCAGCGGGCGGTAGCGCACCTCGACCGGGTAAGTCCGGCCGGAGACCTCGACGATCGGCGCGTCGTCGAAATGCCGCGAGAACCGCTCCGGGTCGATGGTCGCCGACGTGATGACGACCTTCAGGTCGGGACGGCGCGGCAGCAGCTGCTTGAGGTAGCCGAGGATGAAGTCGATGTTGAGGCTGCGCTCGTGCGCCTCGTCGATGATCAGCGTGTCGTACTGGCGCAGCATCCGGTCGGTCTGGATCTCGGCCAGCAGGATGCCGTCGGTCATCAGCTTGACCAGGGTGTCCTGGCCGGAGTGGTCGGTGAACCGGACCTTGTAGCCGACCGTGTCGCCCAGTTCGGTCTTCAGCTCGCTGGCGATCCGGTCGGCGACCGTGCGCGCGGCGAGCCGGCGCGGCTGGGTGTGCCCGATCTGCCCGCGCACGCCGCGGCCCAGCTCCAGGCAGATCTTCGGCAGCTGGGTGGTCTTGCCCGACCCGGTCTCCCCCGCGACGATCACCACCTGGTGATCGCGGATCGCGTCGCCGATCTCGTCCTTGAGCCTGCTGACCGGCAGCTCGGCGGGGTACTCGATCTTCGGCACGCTCTCGCGGCGCTGCCGCACGCGCAGCAGCGCCGTTTCGACGTCGGCGGCGATGCGCTCGGCCGTCTCCTGCTTGCCACGAGACCGGCGCGCGCCGTCGAGACGACGACGGAGCCGGTACTCGTCGCGCAGCATCAGTTCGGGCAACTGGGCGCGCAGCTCTGCGAAGGGGGATGGAGTGGACATACTTGGGCCAAGGATAGCCGTGCGTGACGGTCGTGGCTTCCGAATATGCCGCGAGTGACAGCCCCGCCTCGCCGGTTCACGGCACCGGGGCCGGCCGCGGCCGCACGAGCTTGGCCGGAAGCAGCCAGGTCAGCCGGTCCGAGCGGAGCACGGCGAGCGGTCCGATCACGGCCAGGAGCAGCACGTATCCGGCGACGAACGGGGCCACCCGCGAGTCGAGCCCGGCCGCGGTCGCCATCGTCGCCAGCACCAGCGAGAACTCGCCCCGGGTCAGCACGGTCAGGCCGATGTTCACGCCTTCCTGCCGGTCGAAGCCGTGCAGGCGGGCGGCGAACGCCCCGGCGGCGAGGTTCAGCACCAGCGTCAGCACGACGGCGGCGAGCACCGGGAGGACGACCGTGCCGACCGCGCCCGGGTCGATCGACAGCCCGAAGATGAAGAAGAACAGCGCGCCGAACGCGTCCCGCAGCGGCAGCACCAGCTTGTGCACCCGCGGCGCGACCTGGGAATTGCCGAGCATCATGCCGACCATGAACGCGCCGATCGCGTCGGAAACGCCCACCTCCTCGGCCGCCGCGGCACCGAGCACGGCGACGCCGACGAAGCAGACGGTGAGCAGTTCGTCATCCGCTGAGCCGAAGAGCCGCGACACCAGCCGTCCGCCCCAGCGGGCCAGCGCGGCGAGGACGAGCAGGAAGCCGAACGCCTTGCCGAAGTCGGCGAGCGCCGCGCCGAATCCGTCGGCGCCGCTCAGCACCGGCTGCAGCAGCGCCAGGTACAGCGCGAGGAACAGGTCTTCCAGCACGACGATGCCCATGATGAGCCGGGATTCCCGGTTGTTCATCCGCCGGGTTTCCAGGAGCAGTTTGGTGACGATGGCCGAGGACGAGATGCCGATCGCGCCGGCGATCACCAGCGCCTCGCGCGTGCCCCAGCCGAGCGCGAAGCCGAACGCGAGCCCGCCGCCGATGTTCAGCACGAGGTACGCCAGCCCCGCCCAGGCGAGTCTGGCGCCGCCGCGGGCGAGGTCGTCGAGCGAGAACTCCAAGCCGAGATAGAAGAGCAGGAACACGAGGCCGAGCCCTGCCAGCACGCCGAACTCGGCCGGATCGTCCACAAGGGACAGTCCGGGGGTGTGCGGGCCGAAGACGAAACCGGCCAGCATGAACAGGGGAATCGTGGGCAGCCCGATCCGGGCGCCGACGCGGGCGAGGGCGCCGGCGGCGAGAAACGCGCCGCCGACGGCCAGCAAAGCATGACCGTTGCTCATGAAATCCTCTTGAGAGCCGGGTACAGGTGGGGAACGAGTACTCAGCACTCGGGAGGGGCCCGCGCCGCGGCGGGCGCGGGCGCGCGGTCCAGTTCCGCCGGCGGTGCGGCGGAAAACGGGACAGTGCACCGATCCGGCCGGGCAAGGCGGATCTCGCCCGGGGCGTCGGCGAGCGGCAGCGGGTGCGCGGCGACGAGGTGCGGGCCCTGTTCCTGAACCAGGGCCGGTTCGGGGTCGTGCGGACGCGGGCCGGACGGTCCCGGACCGGGGACGGCGACGCCGAGCAGGAGCAGCGCGGCGAGTGCCACGACGAGGATGGACCGGTGCCGCGGCGCGGAAGCGGCGGCAGCAGTCGTCATCTCGGGGCGAGTTTACCATGTCTTTAAGGTGCGCCGAGAGCTTCTGCTGAAGTCCATAGTGGACAGTCCAACGACGACTCCCGCCGTTCCAGTGGATTTTCAGCCGCCTTCAGGCAATCTTCATCGTCCACAGTGGATCGACCGCGTTCACATCTGTGAAAAGTTTTCGCATCCCTTGCCCCACGGCTTCACGCTCGGTTATCGTGGCGCTACGCCGCAGCAGTACCCGGAACCGGTCATTCGCCGGTCCGGCCGCCTTGCCCACGTACCGCGGAAAGGGATTCCCCTCATGCGCAAGACGATGCGGCCCACGCTGGTCGCCGGTCTCACGGCTGCCTCGGCCCTCGCCCTCGTGTTCAGCACCCCCGCTCTCTCGGCTGCCGCCGTGCCCGCCCCGCTCGCCACCTCAGCTTCCGTGCTGGGATCCGGCGGCGACCTCGCGTCTCCCGAGAAAAAAGAGATCGCGATGCAGCTCGTGTCGAGCGCGGAGAACTCGTCGCTCGACTGGAAGAAGCAGTACTCCTACATCGAGGACATCAAGGACGGCCGCGGCTACACCGCGGGCATCATCGGGTTCTGCTCCGGCACCGGCGACATGCTCGAACTCGTGCAGGCCTACACCAAGTCCGTGCCGGACAACCCGCTCGCGAAGTTCTTGCCAGCGCTGGAAAAGGTCAACGGCTCCGATTCGCACGAAGGTCTCGGCGCGCCGTTCGAGAGCGCTTGGAAGGAAGCCGCGGGCACTCAGGAATTCCAGGCCGCGCAGAACAGCGAGCGCGACCGCGTGTACTTCGACCCGGCGGTGAACCAGGGCAAGTCGGACGGTCTCGGCGCGCTCGGCCAGTTCATCTACTACGACGCGATCGTGATGCACGGCCCAGGCACGAGCACCGACAGCTTCGGCGGCATCCGCGACGCCGCGCTGTCGAAGGCGAAGCCACCGGCCCAGGGCGGCGACGAAACCGCCTATCTCAAGGCATTCCTCGACGCGCGCAAGGTGGTCATGAAGAAGGAAGAGGCGCACGCGGACACGTCCCGCGTCGACACCGAGCAGCTGGTGTTCCTCAACGACGGCAACCTCGATCTGCACACGCCGCTGAAGTGGCAGGTCTACGGCGACCCGTACGAGATCAACTGAATCCCCGGCAAGTTCTC
Source organism: Amycolatopsis sp. NPDC004079 (assembly GCF_040610415.1). Taxonomy (NCBI): domain Bacteria; kingdom Bacillati; phylum Actinomycetota; class Actinomycetes; order Pseudonocardiales; family Pseudonocardiaceae; genus Amycolatopsis; species Amycolatopsis sp. NPDC004079. The sequence continues at coordinate 22,666 of NZ_JBEXMH010000053.1, forward strand.
ACGGTCACCGCGCACAGCGCGTCCGCGTGGGACCACGACGGCGACCGCTGGGTACGGGCACTCGGTCCGTACCCAGCGGAAGTCGGCGCGCAAGGAATCGGCGTCGCGAGCGAAGGGCTTTCCCTTACCCCAGCCGGAATCTGGCCGCTCACCGAGGCTTTCGGCATCGCGCCGAACCCCGGTACCCGACTCCCCTACCGGCAGGTGACCACTTCGGACTGGTGGGTGTCCGATGTGCGCTCTCCGCTCTACAACACGCATTACCGAGGCACACCAGGCCAATTCGACGAAGCGGCGGGCGAGAACCTCGGTGCGGCGGGCCTGGCGTACGCGCACGCGGTGGTGATCGACTACAACCGCTCGCCGGTCGTGCCCGGTGCCGGTTCGGCGTTTTTCCTGCACGTGACCACCGGCGGGCCGACCGCTGGCTGTGTCGCTCTGGCAGTCGACGACCTGATCGCGGTGCTGCGCTGGCTCGACCCCGCGCGGAATCCCGTCATCGCACTAGCTGATCAGCCGTCCGCGTGTTGACGATCCGGTCCGGCTCGATGCCCGCCTCTTCCGCCCGCTCGCAGCCGTAGCCCTGCCAGTCGAGCTGACCGGGCGCGTGCGCGTCGCTGTCGATCGCGAACTCGCAGCCCAGCTCGACGGCCTGGCGCAGCAACCGCATCGGCGGATCGAGCCGGTCCGGCCGCGAGTTGATCTCCACCGCCACCCCGTTCTCGCGGCAAGCGGTGAACACCTTCTCCGAGTTGAACTGCGACTCCGGCCTGCTGCGTCCGCCGACCAGCCGTCCGGTGCAGTGCCCCAGCACGCGGACGTGCGGGTTCTCGACGGCGGCCAGCATCCGCGGGGTCATCTCCCGCGCGGGCATGCGGAGCTTCGAGTGCACGCTCGCCACCACGAAGTCGAGCCGGTCCAGGAGCTTCTCGGTCTGGTCGAGCGCACCGTCGTCGAGGATGTCGACCTCGATGCCGTGCAGCAGGCGGAACGGGGCCAGCTGCTCGTTCACTCGCGCGACCTCGTCCATCTGCGCGCGCAGCCGTTCCGGGGACAGGCCGCGCGCGACGGTCAGCCGCGGCGAATGATCAGTGAGCACGATCCACTCATGCCCCAGCTCGCGCGCCGTCTCGGCCATCTCGAGGATCGGGCTGCCACCGTCGGACCAGTCGGAATGCGTGTGACAGTCGCCGCGAAGCGCCGTACGCAGCGCACCGCCGTCCGGCAGCCTCTTTTCGGGCAGCTTCGCCGCGTACGCGGGCGTACGGTCGTGCCACGCGTCTTCGATGACCCCCGCAGTGGCTTTGCCGATCCCCTTCAACGCCTGAAGCGTCTTCGCACCGACGCGCGACGCCAGTTCGTCTTCGGAGAGCTTGTCGACCACTGCGGCGGCCTGACGGAACGCGCGCACCCGGTAAGTCGGTTCACCGGCGCGTTCGAGCTGGAAGGCGATGTCGCGCAGGGCGCGGGCCGGGTCCATGACTCCTGTTCTACCCGTTCAGCCGCGCCGAGGCAGCTCATGCAGCTCGACGTCGCCGAGACGGCCGTCGCGGATTTCCGCGGTTTGGTAGGTGCAGAACGGCTGCCGCCGCCGGTCGGTGGGCGAACCGGGGTTGAGCAGCCGCAGCCCGCCGGGCGTCACCGTGTCCCACGGGATGTGGCTGTGGCCGAAGATCAGCCCGTCGACGTCCGGATACAACGCGTCGCACCGAGCGGGACGGCCCTTCGCGTCGCCAGTCTCATGGACGACCGCCAGCCGGACGCCTTCCAGCGTCTCGCGAGCCACCTCAGGCAGGCGTTTCCGCAGTTCAGGGCCGTCGTTGTTGCCGTAAACGCCGATCAGCCGGGCGCTGCGGGCCTCAAGAGCGTCGAGAGTGTCCACGTCGACCCAGTCGCCCGCGTGCACCACGACGTCCGCCTTCGCGACTTCGTCCCAGACCTGTGCGGGCAGTTCCTTCGCCCGCTTCGGCAGGTGGGTGTCCGCGAGGAGCAGCAACCGCACGCCGTCACTCCTCCCCGATCGCCTCGAGCACGTGGTCGAGGAACGCCGCGATGTGCGCGCGCAGCAGCTCGGCCGCGCCGTCCTCGTCGCCCTTCTTCGCGGCGGCGAGCACCGCCTTGTGCTCGTTCCATTCCTTGCGCCAGCTGGGATTCGCGTCCCAGCCGACCACCGTGATCAGCGCCGCGCGGTCGCGCAGGTCGTCCAGCATCGACACCATCAGCGGGTTGCCGCAGCCCGCGTACAGCGCGCGGTGGAACCGCCGGTTCAGCAGGCTCAACGTGGTCTGGTCGGTATCCGCGCCCGACGCTTCCTTGAGGACCTGCGCGGCCTCGTCGAACGCTGTGCGGTCCGACGAGCGCACGGCGCGGCGCAGCGCCTCGGGCTCCAGCACCATCCGCACGTCGTAGACCGACCGCGCCAGCTCCGCGTCGACCACGCACACCGACGCGCCCTTGTACGGGCTGAACGTGACCAGCCCGGTGTTGGACAGCACCTTGAGCGCTTCGCGCACGGGCGTCTTCGACACCCCGAGCCGCGCGGCCAGCTCCGCCTCCACGAGCTGCTGACCGGGCACCAGCTCGCGGGCGAGAATGCCGCGCCGGATCTCCTCCAGCACCACCTCGGTGCGGGAGGCGGGGAGGCTGAACGTGGACGGCATGCCGACCCTCCTGGCTTTCGCGCTCGTCCCCGCACATTCAACCAGGCGGGCGTCTCCGAGCGTCGACACGTACGATCATATATCAGATGCCATCCGCCGACCGAGGAGACGCAGCCCGATGAAGGCACCCGAGGACTTGCGCAGCCACCGCTGGTTCGGCGGCGACGACCTGCGGAATTTCAGCCACCGCACCCGTGCCCGGCAGCTCGGCTACGAGGCCGACGAGCACCTCGGCAAGCCGGTGATCGGCATCCTCAACACCTGGAGCGACATCAACCCGTGCCACCAGCACCTGCGCGAACGCGCGGAGCAGGTCAAGCGCGGCGTGTGGCAGGCGGGCGGGTTCCCGCTGGAGTTCCCGGTGGCGACGCTGTCGGAGACCTATCAGAAGCCGACGCCGATGCTGTACCGGAATCTGCTGGCGATGGAGACCGAGGAACTGCTGCGGTCGTATCCGGTCGACGGCGCGGTGCTGATGGGCGGCTGCGACAAGACCACCCCGGCGCTGCTGATGGGTGCGGCGAGCGCCGGGCTGCCGTCGATTTTCGTGCCCGCCGGGCCGATGCTGCGCGGAAACTGGCGCGGCGAGGTGCTCGGCAGCGGCACCGACATGTGGAAGTACTGGGACGAACGGCGCGCGGGCACGATCGGCGACCGCGAGCTCGCCGAGCTGGAACGCGGCCTCGCCCGCTCCCCCGGCCACTGCATGACAATGGGCACCGCGTCGACCATGACGTCCGCCGCCGAGGTGCTCGGGCTGACGCTGCCCGGCGCGGCGTCGATCCCCGCGGTCGATTCCGCGCACCACCGGATGGCGGCGGCGAGCGGTGCGCGAATCGTGGGCATGGTGTGGGAAGACCTCACGATCGCGAAGATCCTCGACGAGCACGCGTACGCCGACGCGATCACCACCGTGCTGGCACTCGGCGGATCGACCAACGCGGTGATCCACCTGATCGCGATGGCCGGACGCAGCGGAATCTCGTTGTCCCTGAAGGATTTCGACGAGATCGCGCGCCGGGCGCCGGTGCTGGCGAACATCCGGCCGGGCGGCGATTGGCTCATGGAGGATTTCTATTATGCGGGCGGCCTGCCCGGGCTGTTGTCCCGCTTGACCGACCTGCTGCACCTCGACCGGATCACCGTCACCGGGCGTCCGCTCGCTGATTCTCTCGCCGACGCGGGCGTGCACAACGACGACGTGATCCGCCCGCGCGACAACCCGGTCGCCAGCGAAGGCGGCGTGGCCGTGCTGCACGGGAACCTCGCTCCCGGCGGCGCGGTGATCAAGCACATCGCCGCTGACCCCACGCTGCTCACGCACACCGGTCCGGCGGTGGTTTTCGACAACTACAAGGACCTGAAGAAGCGCATCGATGACCCGGCGCTGGGTATCACCGCCGATTCCGTGTTGGTACTGCGCGGATCCGGTCCGCTCGGCGGTCCCGGGATGCCCGAGTACGGCATGCTGCCGATCCCGGCGCACCTGCTGGAACAAGGCGTGCGGGACATGGTGCGGATCTCCGACGCCCGGATGAGCGGCACCAGCTACGGCGCGTGCGTGCTGCACGTGGCACCGGAATCGCACGTCGGCGGACCGCTCGCGCTCGTCCGCGACGGCGACCTGATCACCCTGGACGTGCCGTCCCGGACGTTGCGGCTTCAGGTGGACGACGCCGAACTGGAGCGTCGTCTCGCTTCGTGGGCCGCCCCTGCACCGCGGTTCGAACGAGGTTACGGTGCGCTGTACGCGGAGCACATCACGCAGGCCGACGAGGGCTGCGACTTCGACTTTCTGGCGCGCGCCGGGGCCAATCCGGAACCGGACGCCGGGTGACCGGTTTGTTCCGCTGGGGGCAGTAGTCCGGCATGTCCGGCTCGGCCCGTACGCTGTGCCCTTGACCGCAGCGAATCGAAGGGGTCGTGAGGTGCAGTACGAACCGCGCTGGCCGGAAACCGACAGCGACCAGACCGAGATCCTGCCGGTCGTGCCGCCCGAGGAACCTCCGTCCCCGCCGCGAAGGCGGGGCCTGCGCAAAGCGGGCTGGATCAGCGGCGGCGTGCTCGGCGTCCTGGTCGTCGCCTACCTCATCGACCTGCTGACCAGCCAGGGCCGGGTGCCGCGCGGCGTCGTCGTGGCCGGCGTGGACGTCGGCGGGCTGGAGCGGCCGGTCGCCGAACGCGAGCTGCGCGGGAAGATCGAGCCGCGGCTCACCCAGCCGCTCACCGTCACCGCGGGCAACGCGCACACCAAGCTGTCGCCGACCGAGGCAGGGCTGGGGCTCGACTGGAGCGGCACTCTCGACCAGGCGGGCGACCAGCCGATCAACCCCTTCACCCGGCTCGCGTCGTTCTTCAGCACGCGGGAACTCGGCGTGGTGTCGCACGCGGAGGCCGAGAAGCTCGACCCGGCGCTCGAGGACCTGCGCGGACGCGTCGACCGGGAGCCGGTCGAGGGCACGATCCGGTTCGACGGCACCACCCCGGTCGCGGTCCCGCCGCAGGCCGGGCAGAAGCTGGACGTCGCGGCGGCGCGCGCGAAGGTGCTGAGCGGCTGGGCTTCCAGCAACGAGCTGACGCTCCCGGTCGCGCCGACACCGGTGCGCACCACCGCGGAGGGCGTTCAGCGGGCACTGACCGAGTTCGCCAAGCCCGCGGTGTCCGCGCCGATCGTGGTCAAGGGCGAAGGCGCGGACGCGACGCTGAGTCCGGAGCAGATCGCGGGCGCGTTGACGTTCGTGCCCGGCGACGGCGGCGGCCTCGCGCCGCAGGTCGACCCGAAGAAGGTCACCGACGCGCTCGCGCCGCAGCTGAAGTCGACCGAGCAGGAGGGCAAGGACGCGGCCATCGCGTTCTCCGGCGGCAAGCCGGTCGTCGAACCGTCCGCGGACGGCAACACGGTCGACTGGGAGCAGAGCCTCAAGCCGCTGCCGAACACGCTGAAGCAGGCCGACAGCCGTGAGCTGAAGGCGATCTACAAGAAGACTCCGGCGAAGGTCACCACCGAGCAGGCGGACAAGCTCGGCGTCAAGGAAGTCATCGGCGAATTCAGCACCGGCGGGTTCGCGCCCGACTCCGGCACGAACATCCGCGTGGTCGCCGAGAAGGTGAACGGCGCGATCGTGAAGCCGGGAGAAACCTTCAGCCTCAACGGGTTCACCGGCGCGCGCGGGCGTCCGCAGGGGTACGTCGAGGCGGGCGTGATCGAGAACGGCGCGCCTGCCCGCGAGGTGGGCGGCGGCATTTCGCAGTTCGCCACCACGCTGTACAACGCGGCGTACTTCTCCGGGATGAAGGACGCCGGGCACAAGGAACACAGCTACTACATCAGCCGTTACCCGGCCGCGCGCGAGGCGACGGTGTTCCAGAACCCCAACGGCGCCAGCGTGATCGACCTGAAGTTCACGAACGACTCGGACACCGGCGTCGCGATCCAGACCGTCTGGACGTCGTCGTCGATCACCGTGAAACTGTGGGGCACCAAGCGGTACACGGTCGAATCGGTTCCCGGCGAGCGGTCGAACCCGACGCCGCCGCCGACGAAACCGGGCCCGGCGGAGAACTGCCACGCGTCCAACGGCGCGCCCGGTTTCACCGCGAGCGACACCCGGATCCTGCGCGACGCCTCGTCGGGCCGGGAAGTTTCGCGGCACACGCGGTCGGTCCGCTACAACCCGCAGCCGAAGATCACCTGCGGGGAGTAACGAGTCGCTGCATCGTGGCGGCCACCGCCAGATCCACGGCGAAGGAAAACTCCGCTTCGTGATCGCACCGCGCCAGATACGGCGCGCATTCGACGACGGCGGGAAGTCCGGTCTGCTCCAGTTCGGCGCGGCGGTGGGCGATTCCGGCTTCGTCGGTGACGCCGAACGCCGGCCCCGCACCCGCCTCGCGCAGGAGCGAGCCGACCACGACGGCCAGGAGCGAGCGCAGCAGGTGCACCGCCTCTTCGGGGGACGCGCCTGCCTTGCGCAGCACCGAAAGCACCGCCTCGACCGGGGCGAGCGCGGCGATCGACGGCAACTGTCTGGTTAGGACCAGCGCGGCGGCCTGCGGGTGCGCGCGCGTCGCTTGCCGGAAGGACTGGGCGATCGCGCGGAGGTCTTCTTCGGGCTGGCCGGTCAAGTCCGGGAGGCCGATCCCGGCGAGCACGTGCCCGGCGACGGCGTCGAGCAAGGCTTCTTTGCCGTCGATGTGGTGGTAGAGGCTCTTCGCGTCCACGCCGAGACGCTGCCCGACGGTCCGCATGCTCACCGCTGCCGCGCCGTCGGCGTCGACTACTTCCAGCGCGGCCGTCAGGATCGCCTCCCGCGACAGCCGGGCGTCTCCCTTGCGCGGGCGTCCCCGGCGCGTCGTGGTGTTCACGGCTCCATCATGGCGCACTTGCGGTTAACCCACACTGTGGATTAAATTGCGGTTCCGCTCTCCTGGCTTGGAGGAACCCGTGGACCCGTTGGCCATCCCCGCGCCCGAAGTGCTGCGAGCCCGGCACAAGCTCGTCCTCGACCACTTCCGCGACGAGGTGCGCCAGGACTGGGACGACGTGCTGGAGACGTTCCCGCACCCGCACTACGAGATCGTCCCGACGATGACCGTGCACGACGGCGATTCCGCGGTGCGCGGCTACTACGACGAAACGCGTCGCGCTTTTCCGGATCAAGACCACGAAATCATCGCCCTGCGGCACAGTGCGGATGCGGTAATCGTCGAGTTCTGGCTTCTCGGCACACATCGCGGGCCGCTCGGGAAGATCCCGCCGACCGGGCAGCGGTTCCGGGTCCGGATGACCGCGTACTTCCTGTTCGACGCCGACGAACGGCTGGTGTGCGAACGCATCTACTTCGACACGCTCACCATGCTCCGCCAGTTGCTGAGCGCGTACGACATCCGGAAACCCACGTCATGGCCCAAGCTCGTCCGCGCGGTGCGCGGGCTGCTGGCGATGTCCGGAACCCCGGATCCGCGGCTTTCCGAAACCACTCCGCCCGCTTTCTGTCGGTGACCCCGCGTACAGTCGTGCGCACACCACGGGAAGGGGGAACCGGTGTCCGACGACGCGGCCATGGGGCTTTACGGACTCACCAAACGGTTCGGGACCACGCTGGCAGTAGACGATGTGCGGCTGGAAGTGCCGCGGGGGTCGTTCTTCGGTCTCGTGGGCCCCAACGGAGCCGGGAAAACGACGTCGCTGTCGATGGCGGTCGGGCTGCTCAGGCCAGACGCCGGCGAAGCGCGCGTGTTCGGTGTGGACGTTTGGCGGGAACCGGAACGGGCGAAAAGCCTGATCGGCGTTCTTCCGGACGGATTGTCCATTCCGGAGCGGCTCACCGGGCGGGAACTGCTGACGTACATGGGCTTGCTGCGCGGGCTCGCGCCGGACACGGTCGCCGAACGCGCGCAGGAACTGCTCGGCGTGCTGGAGCTGACGGACGCCGAGCGCACCCTCGTCATCGACTATTCCGCGGGCATGCGCAAGAAGATCGGCCTCGCGACGGCGTTGCTGCACGGGCCGCGGCTGCTGGTGCTGGACGAGCCGTTCGAAGCGGTGGACCCGGTTTCCGCGTCGACGATTCGCACGATCCTGCAGCGGTTCGTCGCTTCCGGCGGTGCGGTCGTGCTGTCGAGCCACGTGATGGCGTTGGTGGAACAGCTGTGCAGCCACGTCGCGGTGATCACGCGCGGACGCGTCGTCGCCGCGGGCGCGGTGGCGGACGTGCGGGGCGAAGGCACGCTGGAAGACGCGTTCGTGCACATTGTCGGCGGGCGGACCGGTGGAGCGGAGGGGCTGGCGTGGTTGGCGTCCTCGTCCGACTGAAGCTGCGGGTCCTGCGCAATTCGCTGCGCGGGCGGCAGATCGCCGGAATGATCGTCGGCGGCATCTTCGGTCTGCTGGCGGCTTTGTTCACCATCGGCGTCGCGGTGTTCCCGGCTCCGGAAGCGCGGATCACGGTCGACCTGCTCACCTCCGTCTACGCGGTGTGGATGGCGGGCTGGGTGCTCGCGCCGATCGCGACCGGCGGCGGGGACGACACCCTGCGGCCGGAGCACTTCGCGCTGCTGCCGATCGGCCGTCGCAAGCTGGCGGTCGGTCTGCTCGCGGCGAGTTTCGTGGGCGTCACGGCGCTGGTGAGCCTGCTGGCGTTCCTCGGCTTGGTGTTCTACGGGCTGCGGTTCGGCGCCGGTGCGGCGTTCGTCGGGCTCGTGTTCACCGTGCTGCAGCTGGCGTTCGTGGTGTTGCTGTACCGCGTGGTGATGGCCGCGCTCGGCACGCTGCTGACGTCGCGCAAGGGCAAGGAACTGGGCATCATCCTGGTGGCGCTCACCGGGTTGTCCGGCGTCGCGGTGAACTACGTGACGCGGAGCGTCGGCCCGGCGATCGTCACCGGCCAGATGCCCGGCTTCGTCAGCGTCATGCACGCTCTGCCGTCCGGCTGGGGCACCCTCGCGGTGCACGCGGCCGGAGCCGGCGAATGGGGCACCGTCGGCGGCCTCTTCGCCGCGCTGCTCGGGGCAGTAGCGGTCTTGGTCCTGGTCTGGGGCGCGTTGCTGGCCCGGCAGGTCACCACTCCTTCCTTCCGCGGTGCCTCCCGCACCCGCGCGAAGAGCACCCGCACGCGGCGCAGCCTCCTCCCCGCCACGCCGATCGGTGCCGTGGCGCGCAAGGAGCTCTACACCTGGTGGCGAGACGCGCGCCGACGCGTCGCCCTGCTGTCGACGCTGCTCATCGGTTTCGTCATCACCGTCGTGCCAGCCCTGTCCGGCGGTGGCGGCGGACAGTCGGTGATGCTGCCGTATTTCGGTGTCGCAGTGGTGATTTTCGCGTCCATGCAGTCCGGCAACCTGTACGGAATGGACGGCAGCGCGCTATGGCACACGCTCGTCGTCCCCGGCGCCGAACGCGCCGACGTGCGCGGCCGTCAGCTGGCATGGGCCCTGATCGTCGCCCCCATCGCCCTTGTGCTGGCGCTGGTCCTGCCCGGCGTCACCGGCGTGCCGGGGGCGTACCCGTGGGTCCTCGGCCTGGTCCCGGCAACCCTGGGCGCCGGAGCCGGAATCCTGATGCTGCAATCGGTCTTCCTGGCCTTCCCGCTGCCGGATCAACGCCGCAGCGGCAGCCCATGGTCGTCCGGCGGCCGCCCCGGCTGCGCCCGCGCCGCCCTGATGCTGGCGACAACGCTCCTCATCCTGCTCGGCGCGCTGCCGGTGGTGGCGCTGTGCGTAGCCGGAAAGCTCACGGACCTGCCAGTGCTGCAGTGGCTGGGCATTCCGGCCGGAATCGCGACCGGCATCGCCTTGGCGTGGTGGTGGGGTTCGCTGGCCCAGAAACGACTGATGGAGCGAGGTCCGGAGCTGCTGGCGACCGTCTCCAAGGAACGGTGACAGAGGAACGGCGACAGATTTTTCTTGCCGGGTTTTTCGCCGGGCTCTTGAACGGCGTCGAGCGCGTTCGCAGCCAAGGTAAGAGACCCGGCTTGAGGAGTTCGCCATCAAGCAGTACCTGATGGCCGTCCAGGGAGCCGAAACCACGCTGGAGACCGGCGACGAGCCAGCCGATCCATCCGGCCTGCCGCCGCCCGCCAACCGACCACAACCTGCCTGGCAGCCAGCCGATCCACCCGGCCCGCCATCGCCTGCCACCCGACCCCAGCCAACCACAACCGGCCTGGCAGCCAGCCGACCCACTCGGCCCGCCACCACCCACCAACCGACCCCAGCCTGCTTGGGCCGTCAGTCGATACGTCCGGCCTACGCCGCCTGCTCACCGGTCCGAGCCAACCGCTTCCAGCCAGCCCGCTAGCCCAGCGTCACTCGCCAACTAACCCCTCATCTCCTCCTCTCCAGTCCGCCAGCCACACCCGTCAGGGAAGCGCCGCCAACGATTCCTCCAGCGCTGTGTCCGGAAGTTCGTTGTCCACCATGTCCCCCGCCAGATACGCGCCGTACGCGGGCAGGTCGAGGTGCGCGTGTCCGCAGAGTGCCGTCAGGATCACCTTCTCCTCGCCAGTCTCCTTGCAGCGCAACGCTTCCTGGATACACGCGGCCAGCGCATGCGTCGGTTCAGGTGCGGGGATGATTCCTTCCGTGCGGGCGAACCGCACCCCGGCCGCGAAACATTCCTGCTGGCCGATCGCGAGCGCCTCGATGAGACCCAGCTCGTAGATGTGCGAGATCAGCGGCGACATCCCGTGGTAGCGCAGGCCTCCGGCGTGGATCGGGTCCGGGATGAAGCCGTGGCCGAGCGTGTGCATTTTCAGCAGGGGCGTGAGGCCGGCCGTGTCGCCGAAGTCGTAGGCGTAGCGGCCTCGGGTGAGGGTCGGGCAGGCCGCCGGTTCGACCGCGCGGATCACCGGGTTCATCCGGCCGGCCAGTTTTTCCCGCAGGAACGGGAAAGCGAGCCCGCCGAAGTTGGAGCCGCCGCCGGTGCAGCCGACGAGCACGTCCGGGGTGTCGCCGGCCATTTCGAACTGCCGGAGGGCTTCCTCGCCGATCACCGTCTGGTGCAGCAGCACGTGGTTGAGCACGCTGCCCAGCGCGTACCGGGCGCCCGGATCCGCCGCCGCCTGCTCGACGGCTTCGCTGATCGCGATGCCGAGGCTGCCCGTCGACTGCGGGTTCTCGGCCAGGATCGCGCGGCCAGAAGCAGTGCGGTCCGATGGACTCGGATACACCTGCGCGCCGAAGGTCTCCATCATCAGTTTGCGGTACGGCTTCTGGTCGTACGACGCCCGCACCTGCCACACCTCACAGGACAGCCCGAACGTCGCGCACGCGAACGCCAGCGCGCTCCCCCACTGCCCGGCGCCGGTCTCGGTGGTGAGCCGTGTGACGCCCTCGGCCGCGTTGTAGAACGCCTGCGGCACAGCGGTGTTCGGCTTGTGCGAACCGACCGGGCTGACGCCCTCGTACTTGTAGTAGATCCGGGCCGGGGTCCCGAGCGCCTTCTCCAGCCGGCGGGCGCGGTAGAGCGGAGACGGACGCCAGAGCCGGTAGACGTCGCGGACTTCCTCGGGAATGTCGATGTAGCGCTCGGTGGTGACCTCCTGCTCGATGAGCGCCCGCGGGAACAGCGGGGCCAGGTCCGCGGGCCCGACGGGCTCGCGCGTTCCCGGGTGCAGCGGCGGAGGCGGCGGCTCGGGCAGGTCCGGCACCACGTTGTACCACTGCGCCGGGAGATCGGCCTCGTCCAGGATGTATTTCGTCCGTTCTGCCATGACGCCTCCTCGGTCGGCGGACCCCAACGTAAGCCGGGCGGCGGGAGAAGCCAAGCGCCGGAGCGCGCGAGGGGACCCCTCGCGCCGGTAAAGCCGCAGGTCCACCCATGTGGGCGACTTGTCCACAATGGAGGGTTGCGGATTTTCCGGAAGCCGTTCGCGGCGGGCGCCGGTTTTTGTCGGTGGGTGCCGGTAGATTCGTTGGCATGGCGACATTGGTGACGTTCCACGCTCATCCGGACGACGAGGCGATCATGACCGGCGGCGTGATGCGCAAGGCGGCCGACGAGGGGCACCGGGTGGTGCTCGTGGTGGCCACGCGCGGGGAAAAGGGCGAGATCCCCGAGGGCCTGCTCGACGACGGCGAGCAGCTCGCGGACCGGCGCGTGAAGGAGACGCGGGCGGCGGCTGAGGTGCTGGGCGTCTCGCGGGTGGAGTTCCTGGGATACCAGGACTCCGGGATGATGGGCGACCCGTCGAACGACGGCCCGGACACGTTCTGGAGCGCACCGGTCGAAGAAGCGGCGGAGCGGCTGGCGACGATCCTGCGCGAGGAGTCGGCGGACGTGCTCACGGTGTACGACGACTTCGGCGTCTACGGCCACCCGGATCACATCCAGGTCCACCGCGTCGGCATGCGCGCGGGAGAACTCGCGGGCACGCCGCGGATCTACCAGGGCTCGGTGAACCGCGACGAGGTGCGCCGCGCCGCCGAAGCAGCGCGCGCGGCGGGCGAGGAAGGCGGCCCGGACGAGGACATGATCATCGGCAAACCGGCAGCGGAGCTGACCGCGGAAGTCGACGTCACGGCATACGCGAAGGTGAAGCGGGCGGCGATGCGCGCGCACCAGAGCCAGATCAGCGAGGATTCGTTCTTCCTGGCCCTGCCGGACGACAAATTCGGCCAGATGTTCGGGACGGAGTGGTTCATCCGGGCAGGACAGGGGCCGGGGGTGACGGAGACGGATCTGATGAAGGGACTCTGACCGGTCTGGTACGAGCCGGAGCGCGGGGTTACCGACGCTGGGCCGCAGGACCGAAACAGATCGGCGAGCTGGTACAAGCCGGAGCGCAAGGTTACCGGCGCTGGGCCGCGAGACCGGAACAGATCGGCGGGCTGGTACGAGCCGGAGCCCGGGGTCACCAGTGCTCGGCCGCAGGACCGAAACGGGTCGGCGGGCCGGCGCCGACGGAGTCGCCCGCGCAGGCACGGTTTCCGGTGCGGATCGCAGGCCGGGCCCGGTCGCGGGTTGGCACTGGCGGCTGCACGTGGACCGGCTGTGCGGAGCGGCAAGGTCCGCTGCGAGCCAGTGGCCGATGGCAAAACTGACAGTGCCCGGAGCAGGTGGAATTGCTCGCGTGGCACCGGGCAGACAGCCCCAGCCGGTGCGAGTGCTGCGGGCCGAGCGAAATGGCAGGCCGGTTCGCGTCCTCATGCCGGACTGCGGGCAGTTGCCTGCGTGCGGCTTGGCAAGCCGAGCGCAGGCGCCTGACAAGGCAGCTCAGTCGACGCAATGGCTCCCGCACGCGGGGCAGCTGTCACGCGGGGCTCGCGGGCTCCGCCTCTCCGACGCGAGTCGCGGCCAGGCGGACTGCGTCCAGGATTTTCTCGTACCCGGTGCAGCGGCAGAGGTTTCCCGCCAGGGCTTCGCGAATTTCCGGGTCCGTCGGGGCGGTCACGCGGTGTACGAGTTCGTGTGCGGCGACGATCAACCCCGGCGTGCAGAAGCCGCATTGCACGGCGCCGGCTTCGATGAAGGCTTGTTGTACTGCGTCCAGCTGGTCGCCGTCGGCCAGGCCCTCTACGGTGCGGACGTTCCGGCCGTCGGCTTGGCCCGCGGCGACCAGGCACGAGCACACTGGGGTACCGTCCAAATACACTGTGCACGAACCGCATTCGCCCTGTTCGCAAGCGTTTTTCGAGCCCGGCAAGCCTAGCTGGTCGCGCAGGATGAAGAGCAGGCTTTGTCCTTCCCAGACCTCGTCGACAGTCCGGGGCTCGTCATTGACCGTGAGGTTCAGGCGCATTTCGGCTGCCCGCCTTTCCGATAGTCGTCCCAGGCCCAGCTCAACGTCCGGCGGGCCAGTACTGCGATCGCGTGGACGCGGTAGTCCGCGCTGCCCCGGACGTCGTCGATCGGGGACGCGGCGCTCGCGGCCAGTTCGCCGAAGCGGCGGACCACCGGGTCCGGCAGCGGGGGGCGGGATTCCCACGCATCAGAGAGGGCCTCGCGGAGAAAGTCTTCGGCGGCGGTGGCTCGGCGTGGGGTCGGCGCGGCCGAACCGACCGCCGCGCCCACCCAGCCGGTTTCTGGGGCCAGGTCCAGTGCGAACGAGCACACTGCGATGACCATCGCGTTGCGGGTGCCGACTTTCGCGAACTGCTGCGGACCGGTAGCGGTCGGGAGGTGGATGGAGGCGATCAGTTCGTCCTGGGCCAGCGCGTTGCGTTTGACGCCTTGGTAGAACTCCGTCGCCGGGATCATCCGGGTGCCGCGCACGGACGCGACCTCGATCGTCGCGTCGCAGGCCAGGAGCATCGGGTGGGTGTCGCCGGCGGGGGAGGCAGCACCCAGGTTTCCGCCGACGGTGCCGCGGTTGCGGATTTGCGGGGAGCCGACGGTGCGGCTCGCCATCGCCAATCCGGGGAGGCGGGTGCCCAACTCGGTGATGATCCGGGTGTACGACACGCCCGCGCCCAGGCGGATGCGGCCGTCTTCTTCGGTCCACTCGGTCAGGTCGCTGATCCGGGTCAGGTCGAGCAACGCGGTGGGGCGGCGGTGGTCGAAGTTGAGTTCGACCAAGACGTCGGTGCCGCCCGCCAGGGGGACGGCGTCGGGGCGGTCCGACTTGACCGCCAGGGCTTCCGCCCAGGTCGCAGGGGTCAGGAAATCCACGGGGCACCTCCGGCCTCGGGAAGGAACGGGAAGGGTCGAACGGCCGCGCTGGGCGAGCCGGTCACGAAGCGGTACGCAAGCTCGCACCGCGATCCTGGGCGATGTCGCCTGGACGGATCGGGGAGTTCGGCAAGGGCAGGCCGGTCACGAAGCGACACCCGAGCCCGCACCGCGACCTCCCGCCGAAGCGATGTCGACCGAGCGGATCCGGAAGTGTCGGCAAAGGCAGGCCAGTCACGAAGCCACGCCCAAACCCGCACCGCGACCTCCCACCAAAGCGAGGTCGTCCGGACGGACCGGAGAACTCGGTAGACGCAAACCGGTCCGAAGCGGTGCCGCGACCCTCTGGCAAGGGCGATGTCGGCTGGACGGATCGAGCCCGGCAAGGCAAGCCGGTCACGAAGCCACGCCCAAACCCGCACCGCGATATCCGGCCAAAGCGATGTCGTCCGGGCGGATGGGGGCGTTCGGCAAAGCCAAGCCGGTCGCCGAGCGGAGGGCGTTCAGGATCGCGGGGGTCGAGGAGAGAGTCGGCGGCTCACCGACGCCGTTCAGGCCGTACGGCGAGTCCGGGTGCGGGAATTCGAACAGGCTGATCGGCATCGGCGGCACATCCAGCACAGTGGGGATCAGGTAGTCCGTGAAGGACGGGTTTCGTACCCGCCCCTCGGCGTCCACCAGGATTTCTTCCATCAAAGCCAAACCAAGGCCCTGTACGCTCCCGCCTTCGATTTGGCCTTCTACCGCCAGCGGGTTCATCGCCTTGCCGACATCCTGGGCGGTCGCCAGCTCGACGACCTTCACCAAACCCAGCTCGACATCTACGTCCACCACGGCTCGGTGGGCGGCGAAAGCGAAAGCGATGTGTGCGTCGCCCTGGCCGGTTTCCGGGTCGATGCCTTGGGTGGGGCGGTGGTGGTACTCGAAGGTGTGCGAAAGAGTCTCCGAACCGACCAGGTCGGCGATGGCGCACACGGGGCGTCCGGCGGTGTCCAGGACTTGGTCGTTGCCCAAGGAGAGCGCGGGGAGGCCCGAAGCGGTCGAAGCGCGGCGTAACAGTTCGCGGGCGAGGTGGCGGCAAGCCCCCTGCACAGCGCCGGTCGACATCCAGGTCATTCGGGAAGCGGAGGCGGAACCGGCGTCGCCGATTTGGGTGTCGGCGGGGAGGACGACTACCCGGGAGACACCCAACTCCGTGCTCGCCACTTGCGATTGGACCGTTGTGACGCCTTGTCCGCATTCCGCCGCGGCGGTGTGCACCGAGACCACCGGCGCACCGTTCACGACGGCCAAGGTGACTCGGGCCGTCGAGATGTCGTCGACGCCTCCTGAGTAGCCGATCGCTTTCACCCCGACGGCGTAGCCGACTCCGCGACGCACCCCCTCGCCGTGCGTCGTGTTGGCGGCTCCGCCGGGGAGGGAAAGGAGGTCCATGGCGGCAGCGGGTGGTAGAGGGCGGTCACGCAGGGCTTGCAGGAGTTCCGCGACGGGGGCTGGGCCGTCGACGGCTTGGCCGGTGGGCAGGACAGTGCCGGTGGTCATGGCATTGCGGAGGCGCAACTCCATCGGGTCCATGCCTAGTTCGCGCGCCAGTTTGTCCATATTGGACTCGCAGCCGTAGGCCGATTGGACGGCGCCGAAACCGCGCATCGCGCCGCAGGGTGGGTTGTTCGTGAATACTGCCAGGCCGTCGATTTCGGCGTTCGGGACGTCGTAGGCACCGGTCACGAAATAGCAGGCGTTGGCGATGACGACCGGGGAAGTTGAGGTGTAGGCGCCGCCGTCCAGAATCAGGCGGGCTTTTACATAGACCAGGCGTCCGTCCTTTGTGGCTCCGTGTTCGTAGCGCATCTTCGCCGGGTGGCGGTGTACGTGGCCGAAGAAGGATTCGTAGCGGTTGTAGGACATCTTCACCGGGCGTCCGAGACGCAGGGCGAGCATGCAGGCGTGCACGTGGACGGAGAGGTCTTCCCGTCCGCCGAAGGCACCGCCGACGCCTGCCAGGGTGAGGCGGACTTTTTCTGGCGGCAGGCCTAGGCACGGCGCTAATTGTTCTAGGTCTTTGTGCAGCCATTGTGAGGAAACGTAAAGCTCGACGCCGCCATCCTCGGAGGGAATAGCTAGGCCGGATTCGGGGCCCAGGAAGGCTTGGTCTTGCATACCGACCTCGTACTCGCCGGTGACCACGACATCCGCCTCAACGCGGGCCCGCGAAAGGTCGCCGTGGCGGATCTTCACATGGCGTACCAGGTTTCCGTCTGGGTGGATGGGGCGGACACCCTCGTCCAGGACTGTCATCGGGTCGGTGACCGGGGTCAGCGGTTCGTAGTCGACGATGATCAGTTTTGCCGCCTGACGCGCGGTTTCCGGGTCGTCGGCGGCGACCAGTGCGACGGGTTCGCCGTGGTAGCGGACCTCGTCGACAGCGAGGACCGGCTGATCGGCGGACTTCATTCCGTACGTTTTCGCGCCGGGCACGTCCTCGTGGGTGAGAACGGCGTGCACGCCGGGTTGGGCGAGAGCCTTGCTCGTGTCGATGGATCGGATCCGCGCGGCCGCGTACGGGCTGCGCAACGTGGTCGCCCAGACCATGCCCTCGATCCACAAGTCCGACGAATAGGCGAACCTGCCGGTCACCTTGGCGGTGCCGTCCGGTCGGAGGGCGCTTTCGCCCACCCCGGCGGCTTTCCCGGTTTCCGCGGCGCGTACCAGCGAGTCCACAGTGACCACCAGCTTTCCTGCTTTGCCGACTCCACGGGATTCAACACGTGTAGATCGGGAGTGTCAACGGCTCTTCGGGTATCGTCTGGCGCATGCAGCGGGTCACCCGGGACGATGTCGCACGGCTGGCGGGCACCTCGCCGGCCGTGGTCAGTTACGTGCTCAACAACGGGCCGCGTCCGGTCGCCCCCGCCACGCGGGCGCGGGTGGAACAGGCGATCGCCGAGCTCGGGTACCGGCCGAATCTCGTCGCGCGGGCGTTGCGGTCCACGCGCAGCAACGTGCTCGGGCTGGTCGTGCCGGACAGCAGCGAAGGCTACTTCACCCAGCTCACCCACGCGGTCGAGCGGGCCGCGTTCGCTCGCGGATCCCTGGTACTGCTGGGGAATTCAGCGTTCTCCCGGGAGCAGGAGCTGCGGTACGCCGAATCGCTGGCGAACATGCGCGTGGACGGTCTGCTGCTCGTCCGCGCGGAGATCGCTGGAGCGGCCGCGACCCACTCCACTTTGGACGTTCCGGTCGTCTACCTGCACCACCACGCCCCGTCCGGTGCCGCCGCGCCGTCCGTGGTGCTGGACAACAAGGCGGGCGGGCGGCTCACCACCGAACATCTGCTCGGACACGGCTACCGGGAGATCGGGTGCCTCACCGGGACCGCGCGGTCCGGGCCGGTGGCCGATCGGGCTCGAGGCTGGACCGAGGCGATGCGGGCGGCGAAGAGGAGTGCGGGCAATGTCGTCCGGACTGGCCTGGATCGGCATGCCGCGCGGGCGGACATCCGGCGGTGGCTGCAATCGCCGGGGCGGCCACGCGCGATCATGGCGACCGCGGACGGGCTCGCGCTCGACACGCTCACTGTCGCCGCGGAGCTTGGCTTGAGCGTGCCGAAAGACCTTGCGGTGATTGGATTCGGCGGAACCGATGCCGCCGCGCACAGCTGGCCCTCGCTGTCCACCGCCGGGCATTCCTTCGACGATTTCGCCGACGCGGCAGTGTCCACTCTGGACAAGCTCCGAGAGAACACCCAACCGGAAGACCGCATCCTCGACGTACATCTGACCGCGCGCGCCAGCTGCGGGTGCGGCTGAACCCGCAGCCGGCGCGAGCGAATCAGGAGTTCGCGGTCTCAGCCCACGCCGACGGCGTGTAGCCGAGATAATGCGACGCGTGCGTATTCGCCGCCGAGGCCTGCGGAATGTCCCCGCGCAAATACGCCTCGGCTTCGGCCTTGTCCTTCGGCGGCGGCGTCGGCGCGAGGCCGAGCAGCTTGGCCATGTTGTTGCCGAGGTACCCCTCCAGGTCGTCCTCGGACAGGTTCAGGCCCTGCGGCGGCTGGTGGCACAGCACTTCCAGCTCCCGCGCCCACATGCCGGGCTCGTTCGGCGGCGAGTCGGTGCCGAAGACCAGGTCGCTCTTCTTCATCTCCTTGGCGAATTCGACGATCCGCGACTGCAGCAGCCAGCCCGATTCGCCGATCACGTTCGGCGAGTCCTGGATCATCCAGAACGCCTCGAAACAGTAGACGCCGCCGGTCTGGATGCCGAAATGGCCGAGAATGAACGTGACGTTCGGGAACTCGCGGATGATCGGGTAGAACTGGGTCGGGATCGAGTACGGCCCGTCCCCGGTGTGGATCAGCACGATCACGCCGAGTTCGTCGCACACCCGCATCACCGGCCGCAGCCAGTCCAGCGCCCGGTCCGGGCGGTAGGAATGCATGTTGGCGTGCAGTTTCAGCATCTTGTAGCCGTATTCCTTCACGTGGAAGGCCAGCTCCGCCGCGCCGTTCTCCGGGCCGAACCGCGGGTTGTACATGAAGTTCCCGACGAACCGGTCCGGGTACCGCTGCACGAGCGAGGTCACGTACGCCTGGTATTCGCGGATGCCCTCGCGCCCGGTTTTGTTGCCCTCGCGCCAGGTCGTGTTGCCCGGCGGCGGCATGATGCAGCTGACGTCCACGCGCCGCGGCTTGCCGTTGATCCAGAATGGACCGTCCATCATTTCCAGCGTGCGCTCGCCGGTGAACGGGGTTCCGGTGTGCCGCCAGGCTTCGTCGACGAGATTCGTCGGATGGACATGGGTATCGATAATCACCGGATGTCTCCTTACGCAAGACTTGAGTAAAGGACTCCCCGGCCGCGCTTCACCGCACCTACGGGACCCGGAAGCGCGATCCGCGCTCCGGCGCAACCGAGTGCAACACCTTCGCCGCCCGCTGTCAACACATGATCGCCGAATGCCTTGCGCGGCAAGACTTTTCCGGAGAAGGCTCTTGACACCGGTCCCGCGAGGGCTTTGCATTGAACGACCCGGCGGCGCTGCCGGGCGCCGGTGACCTCCCGTTTCGGGCCAACCGTTCGGCCAATTGCCTCCAGCCGCGCGCTGGAGACGACCGCCGGGCCGGGTCCGACCCCGCCCGGGGAAGGGCGGCCCGATGTCGGCTGCGGAACCCTGCGACCTCCTCCTGACCGGCGGCACCGTGGTGACCGTCGACGACGAGCGCACTGTCCATCAGAACGGCCACGTGGCGATCACCGGCGACCGGATCGTCGGCGTCGGAGCGGGATCCGGCACTGAGCACTGGCGCGCCGACGAGGTCGTCGACTGTCGCGGCAAAGCGGTGCTGCCCGGCCTGGTCGACGGGCACAACCACCTCTACCAGGCGCTCGCTCGCGGTCTCGGCGAAGGCATGTCGATCGTGCCGTGGCTGTGCGATTTCATGTGGCCGTATTCGATCGCGATCACCGGGCCCGAAGCGGTGGCCGGGGCACGGCTCGGCGCGGTCGAAGCGTTGCGCGCCGGCATCACGACGGTGATCGACAACCATTACGCGCCAAGCGATCTTGAAACGACGCTCGCCGTCGCCGACGTCATCGAGGAGGCCGGGCTTCGCGGCGCGGTCGCCCGCGGCATGCTGGGCGAACGCACCGAAATCGCCGCCCGCCGCGGCCAGCCGATCGAACTGTTCCGCTATTCCAGCGAGGACGAATTCGCGATCACCCGCGAGGCGATGGAACACCGGCCGCCGACGTCCAAGGTCGCGGTGTGGCCCGCCGCGCTCAACCTCTGTTACGTGGAGCAAAAACTGGTCCGCCGGACGGTCGAGCTCGCCCGGGAATTCGGCACTCGCTGGCACACCCATTGCTGCGAGAGCAAAACCGATCCGGTCAGCTACCTCGAAACCCACGGGGTCCGGCCGGTCGAATGGCTCGCGCAAGAAGGCCTGCTCGACGAGCGGGCCACCCTCGCGCACGCGATTTGGCTAGACGAAGCCGAAATCGAGCAGGTCGCGGCCGCGGGTGCCGGGGTCTCGCACAACCCGGCGTCCAACGGTTACCTCGCCTCCGGCACCGCGCGGATCGCGAACATGCGCAAGCAGAACGTTGCGGTCGCGCTGGGCACCGACGGTCCCAGCTGCGGCCATCGGCAAGATCTTTTCGAGGCAATGAAACTCAGCGTCTTCGGCCAGCGAACGGCCACTTTGGACCCGACGGCGCTGCGGGCCGAGGACGCGCTGGAAATGGCCACCCGCGAGGGGGCCCGGTACGCCGGAATCGACGCGGGAGTGCTGAGCGAGGGAAAACTCGCCGACGTCATCGTGACCGCGCTCGACCGTCCGCACGTGCGCCCGGTGCACCGGGCTGTCGCCGCCCTCGTCTACTCCGCCCGCGGGTCCGATGTGGAGCTGACGATCGTGGGCGGCGAGATCGTCTACCGCGACGGACAGTGCGTCCGCGTCGACGAAGAGGCCGCCGCCAGCGAGGCGGAACGGCACGCGGCCCGGCTGCTGGAACGCAGCGGCATGGGCGGCCTGCGCACTCCCTGGGCGCGGTGATCCGCGCTCCCCTTTCCCCGCTGTGGAGGAAACCATGCGATTCCGTCCGCGCACCACCCGAGCCGAAGCCACGACCCGCGACGCGGTCGACACCGTCCCCCGGCTGCGGCAGATGCTCCCGCTCGGTGTCCAGCACCTGCTGGTCGCCTACTCCGGAATGGTCACCGTCCCGCTGCTGATCGGGCTCGGCGTCGGCCTGTCCACCGCCCAGATCGCCACGCTCGTCACGGCGAACGTGCTGGTCAGCGGCATCGCGACGCTGTTGCAGACGCTCGGGATCGGCAACGTCGGCGTCCGGCTGCCGATCGTGATGGGCTCGACCTTCACCGGCATCACCCCGGCGATCATCGTCGGCAAGGAGGCCGGGCTGCCCGCGGTCTTCGGCGCGACGATCGTCGCCGGTCTGCTGACGTGGCTGGTCGCGCCGTGGTTCAGCAAGCTGATCCGGTTCTTCCCGCCGATCGTGACCGGGACGATCATCGCGATCATCGGATTCTCGCTGCTGCCCTCCACCGCGACGCTGATCGCCGGGTCCGATCCGGGCGCCGCCGACCACGGTTCGGCCGGACGGCTGATTCTCGGGCTGGGCACCATTGTGCTGACTGTCTGTTTGGAACGGTTCGCCCCGCCCGCGGTGCGCCGTTTCGCGATCCTGATCGCGCTGGCCGTCGGGACGCTCGTGGCGATCCCGCTCGGCATGGCCGACTTCAGTTCGGTCGGGCACGCGGATTGGGTCGGCGTGGTGAAGCCGTTCGAATTCGGCATGCCGACGTTCGCCTTGTCCGCCTTGCTGCCGATGATCATCGTGCAGCTGGTGAACATGGTGGAATCGACCGGCGACACGCTCGCCATCGGGCAGATCGTCGGCCGCGACGTCGGACCGCCCGAGATTTCCCGGGCGCTGCGCGCGGACGGGATCGGCTCCGCGTTCGCGGGCGTGTTCGGCTCGTTCACCGTCGTCACCTTCGGCGAGAACGTCGGCCTGGTCAGCATCACCCGGGTGATGAGCCGGTTCGTGGTCGCCACCGCGGGCGCGGTGCTGGTGCTCATGAGCCTGGTGCCGAAACTCGGTGCGGCCGTCGCGTCGCTGCCCGGCCCGGTGCTCGGCGGCGTCGGAGTGGTCATGTTCGGCACTGTCGGGGCGGTCGGGCTACGCATCATGAGCCAGGCGGATCTCAGCAACGGGCGCAATATCTTGATCGTCGCCATCTCGTTCGGCTTCGGTCTTTTGCCGGTCGGCGCGCCGGAGTTTTACCAGCATCTGCCCGTTGTGGTGCAGACCGTGCTGACGAGTGGCATCGCGGCCGGCGGCATCGCGGCGTTCCTGCTGAACCTCGTGCTCAACCGCCGCGAGCGGGCTCCGCGCACCGGGCCGGAAGCCGCGCCCGGGTATTGACCCTCGGCGGCTTCCGATGCACCATAGTCGAAACTCCTTGCAGGGAAGGAAAAATCTTCGATCATCCCATAACCCCGTAGGTGCGGCGGCAGGATTCGCGCGCGGCCGGGGGTCATCGACGCCGGCTGCCCGTCCGGCTCCGGCGACGACCCACGATCCGCCCGGCCCGGCCGCTTTCCCGGTCCCGCCGGCCCAACGAGGTGAGGGAATCATGGCCAGTCCCCTGTCCCCGGTGGACGAACGTCCCCGATTCGGCCCGCTGGTGCTGCTGGGTTTGCAGCACGTGCTCGTGATGTACGCCGGTGTCGTCGTGGTG
This sequence comes from Amycolatopsis sp. NPDC004079, assembly GCF_040610415.1. Taxonomy (NCBI): domain Bacteria; kingdom Bacillati; phylum Actinomycetota; class Actinomycetes; order Pseudonocardiales; family Pseudonocardiaceae; genus Amycolatopsis; species Amycolatopsis sp. NPDC004079. The sequence goes on from NZ_JBEXMH010000053.1 coordinate 45,703, forward strand.
CCGATCGTGGTCGGCGCCGGGCTCGGCCTGCCCCAGTCGCAGATCGCCGACCTGGTCAGCGTCGACCTGGTGCTCGCCGGGATCGGCACCATGCTGCAGGCGTTCGGCGTCTGGAAATTCGGCATCCGGATGCCGCTCGTGGTCGGCGCGGCGTCCAACGGAATCGTCCCGATGGTGCTGATCGGCAGCACGCAGGGGCTGTCCACAGTGTATGGCTCGCTGCTCGTGGCCGGCGTGCTCTGGGTGCTGATCGCGCCGTTGTTCGGCAAACTGCTCAAGCTGTTCCCGGAGGTCGTCACCGGCACCGTCATCACGTTGATCGGATTGACGCTGATTCCGGTCGGGCTGAAACTCATCGCCGGTTCCAATCCGTCCGCGCACAACTACGGTGCGCCGGCGAATCTCGCGCTCGCCGGGTTCACGCTCGCGCTGATCGCGGTGTTCTACCGGGTGTTCCGGGGTCTGCTCGGCCAGCTCGCGATGCTGATCGCGCTCACTGTCGGCGCGATCGTCGGCTGGCTGACCGGGCTGGGCAGCCTCGCCGGAGTCGCCGACGGTCCCGTTTTCGGGCTTCTGCGACCCATGCATTACGGAGCGTTGCATTTCGACATTCCGTCGATTCTGCTGTTCCTGGTGATCGTTTTCGTGCTGATGGTCGAGGCGTCCGGGCAGGGGCTCGCGGTCGGCCAGGTGGTCGGCAAGAAGGTCGGGCCGCGCGACATCGCCAACCTGCTCCGGGTGGACGGATTGCTCACCGCGCTCAGCGGCGTGTTCAACGGCTTCGCCTACACCACGTTCGGCCAGAACATCGGGCTCGTCGCGCTGACGAAGGTGCGCAGCCGCTATCCGGTCGCGGTCGGCGGCATGATCCTGGTGGTTTTCGGGGTGGTGCAACCGATCGGCCGGGTGATCGCGGCGATCCCGCAACCGGTGATCGGCGCGGCCGCCGTCGCTACCTTCGCGGCGCTGACGGTGTCCGGCATTCAACTGCTGTCCCGAGTGGACTTCACCAAGACCGGCAATCTCGTGATCGTCATGCTGTCGCTCGGCGTCGGATTGATCCCGGCCGGTGCGCCGGAATTCTACAAGCAGTTCCCGTTCGCGGCGCAGGTTTTCCTCAAGAGCGGCGTGGCCACCGGCACTGTCCTGGCGATACTTCTGAACCTGCTCTTCTTCGCCCGGCGCACCTGGCAGCCGAAAGAACCGCTTGTGCAACGAGAACCCGCCGCGAAACTTTCCCAGTCCTGAAAGGACGTCATGGGCACCGAACCGCAGCGGCCCCGGCTGATCGTCGGCATCACCGGGGCCAGCGGCCCGCACCTGGCCGTCCACCTGCTGACCGCGCTGCGCAAGCTCGGCACGGTGGAAACGCACCTGGTCATGTCCCGGGCCGCGCACCGCACCATCGAACTGGAAACCGGAATGCCTCCCGGCGAGGTCGCCGAACTGGCTGACGTCCGCCACGCCCGCGGGGACATCGCCGCGTCGATCGCGTCCGGTTCCTTTCGCACCATGGGCATGGTCGTCGTGCCATGTTCCATGAAAACCGTCGCCGGAATCGCGCACGGCTACAGCGACGACCTGCTCGTCCGCGCCGCCGACGTCACACTGAAGGAACGCCGTCCGCTCGTGCTCGTCGCCAGGGAAACCCCGTTGAGCCTCGTGCACCTGCGCAATCTCGTGGCGGTGACCGAGGCGGGCGCGACCGTGCTGCCGCCGGTGCCCGCCTTCTACCACCGGCCCGAGTCCATTGAGGACATCCTCGCCCACCTGACCGGCAAGGTGCTCGACCAGTTCGGCATCGAGAACGAACTGTTCGCGCGCTGGCAGGGTCCGCCCGCCTCACAAGGAGTTTCGCGGTGAACCACCGGCAAGATCCCCATGCTTTCGTAGACCAGTATCGCCAGGACTTTCCCGACGACGTGCTCGTCCTCGACGACCCCGTTCCGGCCGACGAGGGCGTCACCGGGGTGATTTACGAACTCGCCGCGGCCGGACGGCACGAGATGGTGCTGTTCCGGAAGGTGACCGGCCTCGACGTGCCGGTGGTCAGCAACCTGTTCGCTTCACGGGAGCGCATCGCTCGCATGCTCGAAACCGGACCGTCCGGTTTGCACAGTGCCTATCAACAGCGTGCGCTTCGCGCGGTGCCGCCGAGAGTGGTCGATAGCGGGCCCGTGCTGGACGACGTGACGACCGATGTCGACTTGGCGACCATCCCGATGCTGCGGCACTTCGCCAGCGACCGCTCCCCTTACGTCACCAGCGGAATCATCGTCGCGGAAGATCCGGACACCGGCGTCGGCAACCTCAGCTATCACCGAGCGATGCCGCATTCTCGCACCGAATTGGCGACCAGTCTCCATTCTCGGGGCGACCTGTGGCGAATGCTGCAGAAGTACGCCGAACGCGGGGAGCCGATGCCCGTCGCGATGGTGCTCGGCGGGCATCCCCTGTTCATGCTGGCCGCGTCGGCCCGGGTCGGCTACGACGTGGACGAACGCGCGGTAGCCGGCGGATTGCTCGGCGAACCGCTGGAAGTCATGCGTACCCCGCAGCACGGCATCGGTGTCCCGGCTTGGTCGGACTTCGTGCTGGAGGGCACGATCGACGCCTCCGAGCACGCGGACGAAGGCCCGTTCGGCGAATTCTCCGGCTATTCCTCGAATCGCTCGACCAACAACGTGCTCCGCGTGCAAACGATCATGCGCCGCTCCGACGCCATGCTCATCGACGTCGTCGGCGGCAACACCGACGAACACCTGAATCTCGCCCGGGTGCCACGAGAATCGGAAATGGCGGAGAAACTCAAGGCCCGCTTCCCGGACGTCACCGCAGTGCACTATCCGACGTCCGGCACGCACTTCCACTGCTATGTCGCACTCCGCCAGCGACGACCCGGCCAAGCCCGGCAGGTGATGCTCGGCTTGCTCGGCTGGGACCCGTATGTGAAGACGGTGATCGCAGTGGACGAGGACGTCGACGTCACCGACGACAGTGAAGTCTTATGGGCGTTGGCCACGCATTTCCAGCCACACCAAGACTTGTTCACTGTGGACGGTCTGCCCGGCTCGCCGCTCGACCCGTCCTCGGGCTCCGACGGCACGACGTCCCGGATGGGCCTGGACGCCACCCGCGGCCCGCACTTCGACGGCAACCGCATCGTCGTTTCGGAAGAAGCACGCCAGCACGCTCGCCGGATTCTCGGCGAGAACGTTTAAGGAGGGAATCATCATGGCCAAAATCCCGGTGACCGTTCTGACCGGCTTTCTCGGCTCCGGCAAAACCACGCTCGTCAACCACATCCTCACCGCGAACCACGGCCACCGGATCGCGGTGATCGAGAACGAGTTCGGCGAGATCCCGATCGACAACGCGCTCGTGCTCGGCGGCGACGAGAAGATCATCGAAATGAGCAACGGCTGCTGCCTGTGCTGCACCGCGCGGACCGACCTGATCGAAATCCTGCAGTCGCTGCTGCGCCGGCGCGAACGGTTCGACCGGATCCTCATCGAGACCAGCGGAATGGCCGACCCGAACCCGGTCGCGCAGACGTTTTTCGTGGACGACGAGGTGTCGTCGGCCTTCGCGCTGGACGCGATCGTGACGCTGGTCGACGCGCGGCACGTCGGCAGCCATCTCGAGGAGGGCGAACACGACGGCGTCGGCGGCCAGGTGAGCAACCAGATCGCGTTCGCCGACCGGATCGTGCTCAACAAGATCGACCTGGTCACCGAGCCGGAAATCGAGGAACTGCGCACGCGGCTGCGCTCGGTCAACGCGACCGCGGACATCCTCACCTCCAGCTACGGGAGCGTCGACCTGGACGACATCCTCGGCATCAACGCCTTCGACCTGAACCGCACCGTCGCCGCCGACCCCGGCTGGCTGGAAGACGAGTCCCACCACCACGACCCGACGCTGGAATCCGTCTCGATCGAACTCGACTACCCCCTGGACCGCGCCGCGTTCGAACAGTGGCTCACGGCATTGCTGTCCGAACGCGGCGACGACCTGTACCGGTTCAAGGGAATCCTGGCCTTCGACCGCCGGACGGTGCTGCAAGGCGTGCACCGGATCTACGAATTGACCGATGCGGGCGAGTGGGGTGCGGAGCCGCCGGTCAGCAAACTCGTCCTGATCGGCCGGAACCTCGACCGCGCGGAGCTGACCGACACTGTGTCCCGCTGCAGCTTGGCCGCGGTTGGCCGGTGATTCACGCGAGCGCCGCAGTCACATCCAACTCAACGAGCTGCCCCCGGTAGCCCAGACACGCCACGCCGACCAACGTGCTCGCAGTCGTGAACGCCGCCGCGATCGAAGAGTTCACGAACCGCTCCCACACCGCGGCGAGGGTCGGCTGATCGGAGGTCGCCACGTAGATCACCGTGCGCACGACGTCCTCGGGAGTCGCTCCGGCGTGGGCCAGCGCGACCTCGGTGTTCGCGACAACCTGGTCCACCTGCGCGAGGACGTCCCCCGACACGACCTGGCCGTCGGGGGCCAACGGGCACTGACCAGCGAGGTGCACTGCGCGGCGCGCGTCGACGGTGGTCACGTGGTGATATCCAGGAGTCGGATGCAAAGCGGGCGGGTTCTGCCGTTGAATGGTCACGAGGCAGATCGTCGCTCACGCGCGCGGCGTCTCGCCACGGGATTTCCGGACCGGGAGGGCGTATGCGCAGGACCATCGACTGGGCCGACGGGACCATCGTGATCGTGGACCAGGTAGCGCTTCCGGGCGAATACCGCACGCTTACCCTGCACACAGTGACCGAACTGGTCGACGCGATCCAACGACTGGCAGTCCGCGGAGCACCGGCATTGGGAGCGGCCGGTGCCATGGGCGTCGCTCTGGCGGCGTGCCAAGGCGGGGATGTGCGTGCCGAAGCGGACCGGATCGCGCACGCCCGGCCGACAGCGGTCAACCTGGCCTGGGGCGTTTCCCGGGCACTGGACCGATTGCCGGACGGAGCCGATGCGGTGCTCGAGGAGGCGCGGGCGATGCTCGACGAGGACGAGCAACGCAACCGCACCGCGTCGGCACACGCGGCGGAGGTCGTGCTGGACGCGTGCCCGCGCAGGCCGTTGCGGTTGCTCAGCCACTGCAATGCCGGCCACTTGGCGACGGTCGCGTGGGGCACGGCGCTCGGCGTCGTCTGGCACCTGCACGCGCGGGGGCTGGTGGAGTCGGTGCTGGTGGACGAGACGCGGCCGTTGCTGCAGGGATCCCGCCTCACCGCTTGGGAACTCGAGCAGGCCGGGGTGCCGTACCGCGTGCAACCGGACGGCGCGGCAGCCGCGGCGATGGCGCGCGGACTGGTCGATTGCGTGCTGGTCGGCGCGGACCGGATCGCGGCGAACGGCGACGTGGCCAATAAGATCGGAACCTACGGGCTGGCCATCGCCGCCGCGCACCACGGTGTGCCGTTCGTTGTCGTCGCGCCGACGTCCACTGTGGACAAATCCATCGCCACCGGGGCGGATATCGACATCGAGGAGCGCGCAGCTGTCGAACTGACGGAGTTCGGCGGGGCGCAGATCGCGCCGGAGGGATCGGCGGTGTTCAACCCGGCTTTCGACGTCACGCCCACAGCGCTCATCACTGCCGTCGTCACCGAGGACGGCGTGTTCGGCTCATGAGCCTGGTGCGGTGGCGGTCCGGAGCTAGGGGCGCGGGCCAACGACCTCGGTGCCGTCCCGCACGGTGATCGCCATAGCCGGACAAGAATCCGCCGCGTCCAGCAGAGTCTCGTCCGGTCCGACAGTCCCGGCGACAGCACGCGCGGTGGCACCGTCCAGCGCGAACGTCTCCGGCATCAGCGACGCGCACATCCCGCTCCCGATGCACGCGCCCCCGTCGACCTCGACCGTCCAGCTCATCGTCACCATCCCACCGGCATCGACCGCGGCCCGCGGACCAGCATCTGCGTCTTCCACTCAATATCCCCGGCGAGCCGCAGCCCCGGCAACTCCCGGGTCAACGCCCGCAACGCCTCCTGCAGTTCCAGCCGCGCGAGCGGGGCGCCCAGGCAATGGTGCACCCCGTGCCCGAACCCGAGGTGGTGGTTGTCGCCGCGATCCAGAACGAGCTGATCCGCGGTACCGAACTGCAGCCGGTCACGGTTGGCCGCCCCGATCGCCACCAGCACCGGTTCCCCTTGGCGCACCAGGACATCGCCGACCTCGACGTCCTCCACCGCGTACCGAGCGAACCCGGCCCCGGCCCCGAGCGGCACGAAGCGAAGCAACTCCTCGACTGCGGTCGGGATGAGCGACGGGTCCGCGCACAGCCGTTCCCAGTGCTCATGCTGGTCCAGCAGCGCATACACGAAGTTGGGGATCTGGCTGGCGGTCGTTTCGTGCCCGGCCACCAGAATCCCCACGCAGAGGTCGACCAGTTCCAGCTCGGTAAGCCGGTCCCGGACATCACGGGCTTCGATCAGCGCGGTCATCAGGTCGTCCCGCGGCTGTGCCCGATGCTCGGCGATCAGCCCGGCCATGTACGCCCGCAGTTCCTCCCGGCTGCGCTCCGACTCCTCCGGCGTCAGCCGTGTGGTCGACAACGCCGCGTCGCTCCACTCGCGGAACTGCGGCCGATCCCCCACCGGCACCCCGAGCAACTCGCAGATCACCGCGACCGGGATCGGCAACGCGTACAGATCGACGAGATCAGCCGGTTGCCCGTGCTCCCGCAACTCCGCGATCAGCTCATCGGCCAACCGCGCGACCCGGGGCCGCAACTCCTCCACCCGCCGCGCCGTGAACGCCTTGGCCACCAGGGTCCGCAACCGCGTGTGATCCGGCGGATCCATCGACAAGATGCCGCCCGGACGCCGATACCCCGACATCCGCGGCTCGTCGCTGTCCTGCGCCAACGCGCGGGAAAACCGCCGGTCGCCGAGCACGAGCCGGGCATCGGCATAGCGGGTGGCGAGCCAGGCGGCCTCGCCGTGCGGCATCTGGACGCGAATCATCCCGGCGTTCTCACGGGCGGCGGTGTAGGCCTCGTTGAGCGCGAGCCCCGCCTCCTCGTTGAACGGATAGGCGAGCGGTTCGGTGTGCGTGGTGGTCATGCCAACGACTCCCCGGATCCCTTTGTAAGCAGGTGCTTACATGCCTACACCCGGGGTCGGTCACGCGTCAATCCGCCAGGAGCTTCCAGAAAATCCCGAGACACCCGCCCTAGGCTCGACCCAATGACTTCCGCATGGACGAACGAAGCCGCCATCCAGCAGTGGGACACCGGCAGCACCCGGGAATCGATGGAAGCGACCGCCGCCAGCGGCGACTTCTCCAAACAGCATCTGGTCAACCCCGTCCTCCTCCGGCTTCTCGGCGACGTGCGCGGCCGGCGGGTGCTGGACGCGGGCTGCGGCAACGGATACTTCAGCCGGATGCTCGCCGAGCGCGGAGCCCAGGTGACGGGCGTCGAACCGGCCGCGAGCCTGGTTTCGTTCGCCCGGGAGAAGTCCGCGGCGGATATTTCTTACCTGCAGGCGGATCTCGCTCACCTGCCCGGACTGGAGCCGTTCGACGCTGTCGTCTGCAGCATGGTGCTGATGGCGATTCCCGACTGGAAGCCCGCGATGCGCGCCTGCGTCGAGGCGCTGCGGCCGGGCGGGCTGTTCGTGTTCGCGATCGTCCACCCGGCGTTCGAGGAGCTGTTCGGCACCTGGCGCGAACACGGCGAATACCGCCGGAAGGAGTACCTGGCGGAGTACGAGATCGTCGGGCGCGGCGCGTCCGACTTCCATCGGCCGATTTCCGCGTATCTCAACGAAGTGGCCGCGCTCGGCTGCCGGGTGCGCGAGGTCGTCGAGCCGGGGCTCGACCCGGTGCACGGGATCGAGGCTTACGCGCGCATGCCGAATTTCCTGATCGTCGCGGCGGAAACCGGCTGCCCGATAGGCCAATAACCGGTTCCCGAACGTCCCGGACCCGGCCGCGGTTTGGATAGCGTGGTCGCATGCTGGACTACGGCCTGGATTTGTCCGAGATAGCCCTCGAAGTCGCGTTGCCGGACTTGCGCGCGGAAGGCGACGACCTCGACGCGGTGGTGTCCGCGGAACCGGACTGGTCGAGACCGACGCCAGCCCCGCGGTGGACGATCGGCCACCAGGTCGCGCACCTCGCGGCGGCCGACGCGAACGTCCTTCTCGCCATCCGGACGCCGGAGAAGTTCGCCGCGGTGCTGGAGGAAGACGCCGACGCCGTCGCGGCCGAGGGTGCCGCGCGTCCGCGTTCGGAGCTGCTGGACCACTGGCGCGCCGGACGCGCCGAAGTGGCGGACGCGCTCGGCGAGATGCCGCTGGACCAGGCGTTTCCGTGGTACGGCTCGGAGTCCACCGCGAAGCTCGCGGTGGCGCTTCGGCTGATGGAAACGTGGGCGCACGGGCAGGACATCTTCGACACCGTGGGCGTCGAACACCGTCCGACGGACCGGCTCAAGCACATCGCCGCCTTGGGCTTCGCCGGGCGCGGGCTTTCGTTCTACGCCGCCCAGCTGCCACTGCCGACCGAGCCGATCCGGGTCGAGCTGACCGGTCCCGACGGCGCCGTCTGGGGCTGGGGTCCGGACGACGCCGCGCAACGGATCCGAGGCAGCGCCCGGGATTTCTGCCTTCGCATCACCCAGCGCCGCGCCCTGGACGAAACCGGCCTGGCCGCGATCGGCGACGACGCGAAAGCCTGGCTGGAGAACGCCCGGGTCTTCCTCTAGCGCCGCCTGGGCCGCAGCAGCGCGACGCCCAAGGTCAACGCGCTGGTCGACGCCACGTGGATCGCCAGCGCCTTTTGGTTCGGTGCCCACACTCCGGTCGTCGGACCGCCGGACCACATCGCCGCGACGAAACCGCCTGCGGCACAAGCCATTGCCCGCCACAGCGCCGGCGAGCGGTCCCGCCCGGCGGCCAAACCGGTGCCCACGGCGCCGAAAGCGCCCGCGGTGATCAGCGCTTCGCGCGCCATGTGGTACTGCACGTGACCTTCGCCGTGGCGGACCTCCGGCGCGCGGTAGCTCGGATCGGTGATGTGCGTGACCGTCTGCCACACCGACGGCGCGGCTGCGGCCAGGCCCGCGACAATGGCTGCCGCGCCCAAGGTTTCCCGCTTCATTGCTCGTCCTTTCCCTTGAGGTGGTGCGAAACCCGCCGCAGCGCGTCGTTCACCACGTCGATGGTTTCCGGGTCGAGAGCGCGCGCGATTTCGCGTTCGATCTCGGTCTTGAGCTCGAACGACGCGAGCGCCTGCCGTTTGCCCTCCTCGGTGAGGGTCACGAACACCGAACGCCGGTCGCCGGGGTCCTTGTCCCGGCGGACCCAGCCGCGGGCCTCGAGCCGGGTGATCCGGTGCGTGACCGAACCCGAGGTCAGCTCGACCGCGGCCATCACCTGCCCCGGCGTCAGCCGGTGCTCGGGCGCGCGCTTGAGCGCGGCGAGCATTTCCAGCTCCCACAACTCGATCCCGTGCGCGGACAGCTCGCGGCGCATCGCCAGTTCCAGCTGGTGCGCGACCCGCCGCAGCCGGTAGGACAGCGACTTCGCACCCAGCACGCTCTCGTCGCCGCCGCCGCGCCGGACGGCGTCCACCAGGTCGTCGACCGCGTCCCGCGGCGTTGTGTTCACCGGCACGGACCTTTCTCTCGACATCAAGACAGTGAGAGAATACCTTGACGTCAAGACAGTTCGCCAGTCGAACATCGACCAAGGGGGAACCATGGACATCGAAGTCGCGGTGATCGGAGCCGGACCCGTCGGGATGGCGGCGGCCGCGTTCCTGCACCACGCCGGAGTCTCGGTCCGGGTCTTCGAGGCGGCTCCGGAACGCGCGGGGCAATCGAGGGCCACGACCGTCCATCCGCGCACGCTCGAGGTCCTCGATGCGCTGCCGGACGAGGCGGGTTCGCTGGCCGCGCGCATGGTCGCCGAGGGAAATCCGGTGCCCGCCGCGCATTTCGCGACCCTGCCGAACCTGCTGAGCTACACCGGACTCGACACTTCGTTCCCGTTCGTGCTGATGCTCCCGCAGCCGGAAACCGAGCGGCTGCTCGCCGAGCATCTGGCCGAACAGGGCGTCGTGATCGAGCCGGGGTGGAAACTCGCTGACCTGACGCAGGACGAGCAAGGCGTCACGATCGTCTCGGAAACCGGCGACACCCAGCGCGTCGGTTACGTCGTGGGCGCGGACGGCGCACACAGCGCGACCAGGCACGCGCTCGGCCTCGGCTTTCCCGGAAATCCGGCTTCCACCGTGGGTTTCCTCGCCGACGTGCGCCTGGAACGCCCGCCAGCCCACCCGCACAACTGGGACTGCGAACGCGGCTCGTACAGCGTGCTTCCGCTGCCCGGCGGCATTCACCGCATTTTCGGCCACGAACCCGGCGACACCGGCCTCACGCCTGAGGAAGCCGCACGCCGCCAAGCACTGATTCCCGACGAGACCGAACTGCGCGCGACGCTCAAACGGCTCGCCGACGACGATTTCGGCATCACCGAGGTGATCTGGGCGTCGCGAACCGGCGACACCACGCGCCACGTCGAGCAGTACCGCACCGGCCGGGTGTTCCTCGCCGGCGACGCCGCGCACGTCCATCTCCCGGCGGGCGGACAGGGGCTCAACGTCGGCGTGCAGGACGCGGCGAACCTCGCGTGGAAGCTCGCCGCCGAGGTGAAGGGCCGCGCGCCGCGGCGGATCATCGACGGCCCGCAGTCCTACGACGCCGAACGCCGCCCCATCGCGGCCCGGCTCGCGGCGAACACCCTCGCCCAGGCCGCGCTCATGGTCACTTTCACGCCCGGCGGGAAAGCGTTGCGCGACTTGATGTCCGGCCTCATCGGCCGCGACGGTGACACCGCGGACGAACTGCGCGGCTGGCTGTCCGGGCTGGAGGTTTCCTACGCCGAGGACGGCAGTCTCGCCGGCCGTCGCGTGCCCAACCTCCCGCTCGCCGACGGCCGCACGCTCTACCGCGCGCTGCGGCCGGACCGGTTGACTCTCGTGGCTTTCGGCAGCACTGTCCCGGAGGGCGAGAACGTCGTGCGCTCAACCCGGGACTGGCACGACTTGGCCGCCGTGCTCGTGCGCCCGGACGGTTACGCCGCCGAAGTGTGGACAGCGGGCGAAAAGATCACCGCCGACTGGATGGAGCGCTGAATGGGAGTGGACACCGCACGCGGTCGCTTCGGCATTCTCGCGATCCTGTGCTCCAGCATCCTCGTCGTCGCGATGGACAACACCATCGTCAACGTCGCGCTCCCGGTCATCCGCACCGATCTCGGCGCGTCGATCAACGGTCTGCAATGGACAATCGACTCCTACACCCTCGTGATCGCCTGCTTCCTGATGCTCGGCGGTGCCACCGGGGACCGGTTGGGGCGCAAGCGAACCTTCCTGGCCGGGTTGGTCCTTTTCGGACTCGGCTCGCTGTTGTGCAGCGTCGCCCCGTCGATCGGCTGGCTGGTCGCCGCGCGGATCGTGCAGGCGCTCGGCGGCGCGATGCTGAACCCGGTCGCGATGTCGATCATCACGAACGTCTTCGCCGACCCGGGCGAGCGCGCGCGGGCAATCGGGGTCTGGGGATCGATCGTCGGAATCTCGCTGGGCGTCGGCCCGGTGCTCGGCGGCGTGCTCACCGAGAGCGTCGGCTGGCGGGCGATCTTCTGGGTCAACGTCCCCGTGGTCGTCGCCGCGATCGCGTTGACCGTGCGCTACGTGCCGGAATCTCGGGCTCCCCGGGCGCGCCGACCGGATCCGGTCGGTCAGGCGCTGGTCGTCGTGCTCCTCGGCTCGGTGGTGACCGCGGCGATCGAAGGCCAGCGGCTCGGCTGGGGTTCGCCGCTGATCCTCAGTCTCGCCGGGCTCGGCGTGCTCGCCTTGATCGCGCTGATCCGCTGGGAAATCCGCCGCCGGGAACCGCTGGTCGAGCTGCGGTTCTTCCGAAGCGCGCCGTTCTCGTCGGCCACGATCAGCGCGGTGTGCGGGCTCGCCGCGTTCGGCACGTTCTTGTTCCTGTCGCCGCTTTACCTGCAGGACGTGCGCGGGCTTTCAGCGTTGCAATCCGGCTTGATGTTGTTGCCGACCGCCGTCGCCGTGACGATCGCCGCGCCGCTGGCCGGGCGTCTCGTCGCCACTCGCGGCGCGCGGATTCCACTGCTGACCGCGGGGATCTCGATGACCGTGGTTGCCGTTGTGCTCACGACAGCGTCGGCCACCACGCCGCTGTGGGTGCTCGCGATCGCGTACGGCGTGTTCGGGATGGGCTTCGGCCTGCTGAACCCGCCCATCACCAACGCGGCGGTAAGCGGCATGCCGCGGTCGCAAGCCGGGGTCGCCGCCGCGGTCGCGTCCACTTCGCGACAGGTCGGGCAGACCCTCGGTGTTGCTGTCGCGGGCACGATTCTCGCCGCCGCGGCCAACCCGCTGGCCGGTTATTCCACCGCCTGGTGGGCCGTCGCGGGCGGGACGACGCTCATCATCCTGCTCGCCGTCCTCGCCACCACCAGCTGGGCGCGCGCAGGAGCCGAACGGGTAGCCCGCCGTTTCGCCGACGAGCCGATCACCGAACCGGTCTAATCGCGATGGGGTGAATCGGGCAGAGGTGTGGTCCTTCCGTCGCCTATCCCGGTCGATCGCCCCGCGACGGTGCGGGCGTCTCCAGAGTGGGAGATGCCCGCACCGTCGGAGGAAAGGCGCCGTCCGCATGCCCACCCCGCCCGAGACCCCGGCACTCCCGACCACCCGAACCACCGGATGTCCGTTCGACCCGCCCGCCGAATACGCCGCGTTGCGCGAGGCCGCGCCGGTGTCGCGGATCCGCTGCCCGGCCGGGTTCGACACCTGGCTCGTCACCCGCTACGACGACGTCCGCGCCGTGCTCGCCGACCCGGCGCTCAGCTCGCGCGGAGCCTCGTCGGTGCACGTCAAAGCCGAACAGGACCCGTACGCCGAGGTCGATCCCGGTTCGATCATCCAGCTCGACGGCGCGGAGCATTCCCGGCTGCGCAAGATGGTCGTCGCCGAGTTCACCGTCCGGCGGGTGGAGAAGCTGCGCGAGTACGTCCGCGAGCAGGTCGAACAGCATCTCGACGCCATGCTCGCCAAACCCGGCCGCGCCGACCTGGTGCAGGACTTCGCGCTGCCGATCCCCTCGCTGGCGATCTGCGAACTGCTCGGCGTCCCGTACGCCGACCGCGAGCTGTTCCAGCGTCAGAGCAGCGTGCTGGTCAGCACCGACCAGGACGCCGAAACCACCGGGCAGGCGTACCACGAACTGGCCGGCTACCTGGGGAAACTGTTCGCCGGCAAGCAGCAGGACCCCCACGACGACCTGTTCAGCAAGCTCATCGTCCGGGCCGAGGCCTCCGGGGAGCCGCTCGACCTGGACGAGCTCATCATGCTCGGGCTCAGCCTCCTGGTCGCCGGGCACGAAACCACCGCCAACATGATCGCGCTCAGTGCCCTCTTGCTGCTGGAACACCCGGACCAGCGCACGCGGGCCCTCGCCGATCCGCCGCGCGCGGTCGAAGAACTGCTGCGGTACCTGTCGGTGGTGCAGTTCGGCGTGCTGCGGTACGCCACCGAAGAGGTCAAGGTCGGCGGCCAAACGGTGGCCGAGGGTGACTGGCTGATCGCCGCGCTGAACTCCGCCAATCGCGACGAGGACCGCTATCCGCACGCCGACCAGCTGGACTTCACCCGTGAATCGCCGCGCACGCACGTCGCCTTCGGGTTCGGCGCGCATCAGTGCGTCGGCCAGCAGCTCGCGCGGGTCGAAATGCAGGAGGCGCTGACCGCGTTGTTCCGCCGAGTGCCGGACCTGCGGCTGGCGGTGCCGAAGGAATCTTTGGCGTACAAGCACAACGCGCTCGTCTACGGCCCCGAGGAGCTGCCGGTCGCCTGGCCCGCGTAGTTCGTCCGGCCGATCCGCGACCGTCCGGGTTAACCTCGTCGCGCACACCAGCGCACCCCAGGGGGAAACCGAATGGCCGCGGACCAGCCTTCGCGCAAACGCGACGCGACGGCGACGAAAGCCGCGCTGCTCGACGCCGCGGCCGAACTGTTCGCCGACCGCGGCTTCGACCGCACGACGGTGCGCGACATCGCGAACCGCGCGGGCGTCAACCAGGCGCTGCTGTTCCGGTACTTCGGCAGCAAGGACGCGTTGTTCGAGCACGTGATGGCGCGCGGAGGCCTGGCCCAGGTCGAGACGACCCCGCCGGAGCGGCTGTTCTCCGCGGCGCTGCGGAGCCTCCTCGAACGCGACGACACTGCGTCGCGCTCGATCGAGACCTACCTGCGGTCGTCGGGCACCGATCGCGCCGACGAGGCTCTCCGCGCGCAACTCGACGCCGAGTACACCCGCGCGCTGTCCGGGCTCACCGACGAGCCGGACGCCGAACTCCGCGCCGACCTCGCGATGGCCTGGCTGCTCGGCATCGGGCTGGTCCGCTCGATCACCCGCAAGGAACCGCTCGCCACCGCGCCCGCCGACGAGATCGAACGGCTCATCGGACCCGCCGTGCGCACCCTGCTCGAGCGCAGCAAGTAATTCGCCTGCCGACGGCACCCCAGAGGTCCGTGAGGGGAACCCTGAGGGACTCTGATTCCCTCAGGGTTCCCCTCACGGACGGCAAACCCGCCCGCGGCAAGTAATTCGCTACAGCGGCGGAGGGCTCGCCGATACCGTCGGCGCATGTTCCCGCCCGCCGCCACCGCGGCCGAGTCCGGCCAGTTGACCCGCGAAGGCCTGCTGCCCGCGGTACGAGACCTCCTGCGCTCGCTGGGCGAACCCGGCGAACCCGTGCCGTTCGACGACGGTTCGCTGCCGGTGTACGCGGTCGGTGACCAGCTCGTCCTGAAGCTCTATCCGCCGGTCTACCTCGACGAGCTGACCACCGAGCGCACCATGCTGGAAGTCCTGCACGGCAAGCTCCCCATCCCCACGCCGGGCGTCGTGCACGCCGGAACGCGCGACGGCTGGGGTTACGTCGTGATGGAACGGCTTCCCGGGCGCACGCTCAAGCAGGTCTGGCCGGAACTGTCCACAGCGGACAAACTCGCGCTCGCCCCGAAGATCGGCGAGGCGCTGTCCACTTTGCACTCGGTGCGCGACCCGGCGTTGTCCGCGCTCGCTCCGCGGGACTGGACCGCGTTCCTTGCCGGGCAACGCGAAAAGCTGGTCGACCATCATCGCAAGACCACATTGGACGAACACTGGCTCGCCCAGCTGCCGGAGTTCGTCGACGCGGTGGACCTGGGTACGCCGGAAACCGTGCCGTTGCACACCGAGGTCATGCGCGACCATCTGCTGGTCACCCGCGAAGGGGATGACTGGCGGCTGTCCGGCCTGTTCGATTTCGAACCGGCGATGCGCGGCGCGGCGGAATACGAGTTCGGCGCGGTCGGCTTGTTCGTTTCCGGCGGCGACCCGGCATTTCTGCGGAGTCTTCTGCTCGCTTACGGTTACCATCCGGCCGACCTCGGCCCGGACTTCTCCCGCCGTTGCCTCGCGTACACGCTTCTGCACGTCTACAGCGACTTCCGCTGGTACCTCGACGTGCTCCCGGCCCCCGAGAAACCTACTTTCGTATCCCTCGCGGACGCATGGTGGGGCGCATGAGGGGTACCCCGAAACTACCCCGCGACATACCCCCGTAAAAAGGAGTGAAATACGCGACAACCCGGCAATCGCGACGGACACTGGAACCGTTCCCGGGGTACACCAGGGGCCGGGACAGAAGGAGGAACCGCCGTGACTGCCGAGTTGAACCATCGGGAGCGGGCAACCCTGCGCGCCGTCGCCGGAGGGCACGCGGAGATCAGCTGCAGCTGCGAACCGGACCTGTTCGTCGACGGGCTGAGCTGCTGCGACCAGGGCACGGTCCGCGACCTCGTCCGCAAAGGGCTGATCGCGCCCGCCGAGGACGGAGCGTGCGGCGCACGGGTACGCGCGGTGCTCACCGAGGCCGGGGCGCGCGCGTTGGACGGAAAGCCCGTCGCGGCTTGATCTTCCGGAGCTCGAGCCGGTGCGCGGCTACCCGCGCACCCACTCCTCCCCCAGCTCGGCCGCGACCGCTTCGCCGCCGGTGAGGTCGGCCAGCCAGCTGCTGAATCGCTCCTCCTCGCCGGGTGCCAGCCCGACCGCGAAGTGCGCCGCCGCCTCGAAACGCGTCTCGTGCAGCACGTACGGCGAAGCGCGGAGATCGTTCTCGAAGCGGCCCGCCCGGGTGTAGTCCATCGTTACGTCGAACAGCCGCAATCGCCGATACTCCACCAGGCCTACCGCGTCGAGCGCGTCCGACACCGCTTGCCCGTACGCGCGGATCAACCCGCCCGCGCCGAGCAGCACCCCGCCGAAATGCCGCGACACCACCGCGACCGTGTCGGTGACCTCGCGGCGGCGCAACACCTCCAGCATCGGCACCCCGGCCGTCCCGGCGGGCTCGCCGTCGTCGCTCGAGCGCTGGGTGCGGCCGTCCGGGCCGAGGACGAACGCGTGACAGTGGTGCCGGGCCGCGGGTTCGGCGCGCCGGCGGGCCGAAATGATCTCCCGCGCGGCGGCCTCGTCGGCCACCGGAGCGAGCGCGCACAGGAACCGTGAACGCCGTATTTCACTCTCGTGCGCCCCGGCCGCCGCCACGGACAGATAACGATCAGTCATCGGCGCTCCCCCTCATGACCACCAGTCAACCAGCAGCAGACGCGGGGTTGACACCGGGAGGGCAGACATGTTTTCGCAGGTCAGCGCACTGGCTGACCGCGTGCCGGGAGAGACGGCCCGACATATGGGAGTACCCCGGAGGGCGTCAACGTATGCGTGGCTTATCCCACGAGAGCGCGATGACGTATGTCGATCACAGCGAATTCACACTATCGTCATAAGACCCGGCGAACCCGGGAGTCACCACCACGCGCCCCGGCTGGCCCCCACCACACAGGCTGACCGACCCCGGCGCGTGCGCCTGTACAGCGACGTGCAGAACTTTTTTCCGCCGCCCATCGCCGTGCGGTGACAAACCATCCGGCACCCGGACCGGTCGTCGACCGGCCGCGGTCAGCCACGCATCGCGACGCAGTGCCGCGCCTCGCGGGTGCGAAGGCACCGGATGGTTTCCCTTCTCGACTGACCATCGCGGTTTCGGACCACTTCGTTAACCGGTTCAGTGATGAACCCCTCTTCGGAGTAAAGAAACCGCGCCAACGCCTTGGGAGGCGGCCAGCCGTGACCCACCGTTCGAGCAGCCCGGCCACTGACGGCCTCTATGACCCCGCTTACGAGCACGATGCCTGCGGGGTGGCGTTCGTCGCGGACCTGACCGGTCGCCGAGACCATCAGATCGTGGCGAAAGCCCTTGTCGCGTTGAAGAATCTGGAACATCGCGGCGCCCGCGGGGCGGAACCGGACACCGGGGACGGCGCGGGCCTGCTGATCCAGGTTCCCGACGCGTTCTACCGCGAGGTGGCCGGGTTCGAGCTGCCTCCGGAAGGCAGCTACGCCGTCGGCACCGCGTTCCTTCCGCAGGACGAAAAACGCCGCGGCCGCGCCATGACCACCATCGAGCGGATCGCCGCCGAGGAGGACATGCGCGTGGTGGGCTGGCGCGAGCTGCCGGTCGACACCGCGCACTGCGGTCCGACCGCCGCGCAGACCATGCCGCACTTCACCCAGCTGTTCCTGGCCGGGCGCAAGAACAATCTCGACGGCCTCGCACTCGAGCGCGCCGCCTTCTGCGTGCGCAAGCGCGCCGAGCACGAGCTGGTCGAGGACGACGTGTACTTCCCGTCGCTTTCTTCGCGCACGATCGTCTACAAGGGAATGCTCACCGAACCGCAGGTCGAGAAGTTCTTCCTCGACCTCGCCGACGAGCGCGTGACGAGCGCCATCGGGCTGGTGCACTCCCGCTTCTCCACCAACACTTTCCCGTCGTGGCCGCTCGCGCACCCGTACCGCTACGTGGCGCACAACGGCGAGATCAACACCCTCAAGGGCAACCGCAACTGGATGGACGCCCGCGAGGCGCTCCTGGAGACCGACCTGGTCCCCGGCGACCTCAAGCGGATCTACCCGGTCATCACGCGCGGCGCGAGCGACTCGGCGTCCTTCGACGAGGTGCTGGAGCTGCTGCACCTGGGCGGCCGGTCGCTGCCGCATTCGGTGCTGATGATGATCCCGGAAGCCTGGGAGAACCATCAGGAGATGGACCCCGCGCGCCGCGCCTTCTACGAGTTCCACTCCACGCTCATGGAGCCGTGGGACGGGCCGGCGCTGGTGGCGTTCACCGATGGCGCGCAGATCGGCGCGGTGCTGGACCGCAACGGCCTGCGTCCGGGCCGCTACTGGGTCACCGACGACGGTCTCGTGGTGCTCGCCAGCGAGGTCGGCGTGCTCGAGCTCGACCAGGCGAAGATTGTCCGGAAAGGACGGTTGGAGCCGGGCCGGATGTTCCTGGTCGACACTGTCGCCGGGCGCATCGTCGAGGACGAGGAGATCAAGGGCCAGCTCGCTTCCGAGCACCCGTACGACGAATGGGTCGACGCCGGGCTGCTCCGCCTGGAGGAACTGCCCGAGCGCGACCGCGAGGTCCCGCTGCACGCCGCGCTCGTCCGGCGGCAGCAGGCGTTCGGCTACACCGAGGAAGAGCTGGAAACCATCCTCGAGCCGATGGCCCGCACCGGAGCGGAGCCGATCGGGTCGATGGGCAACGATTCGCCGCTCGCGTCCCTTTCGTCGCGTTCGCGTCCGTTGTTCGACTACTTCATCCAGCTCTTCGCCCAGGTGACCAACCCGCCGCTGGACGCGATCCGCGAGGAGCTGGTGACCGCGCTGGGCACGCAGATCGGCGCGGAGCCGAACCTGCTGGCCGCGGACGCGTCGTCGTGCCGCCGGATCGTGCTGCCGTTCCCGGTGCTGGACAACGACCAGCTCGCGAAACTGGTGCACGTCAACGACGACGGCGACCTGCCGGAGTTCCAGGCGGTCACGGTCATGGGCCGGTACAAGGTGAACGGCGGCGGGGACGCGCTGCTGCAGCGGCTCGACGAGATCCGCGCTGAGGTGTCCGAGGCGATCGAGGACGGCGCGCGGCTGATCGTGCTGTCCGACCGCGGGGTCGACGCCGACCACGCGCCGATTCCGTCGCTGCTGCTCACCGGCGCGGTGCACCACCACCTGGTGCGGGAGAAGACGCGCACGCAGGTCGGCCTCATCGTCGAGGCGGGCGACGCACGCGAGGTGCACCACATCGCGCTGCTGGTCGGTTACGGCGTGGCCGCGGTGAACCCGTACCTGGCGATGGCGACCGTCGAGGAGATGGCGCACCGGGGCCTGATCCCGGGCGTGACTCCCAAGCAGGCCACCACGAACCTCATCAAGGCGCTCGGCAAGGGTGTCCGCAAGACCATGTCGAAGATGGGCGTTTCGACGGTGGCCTCGTACACCGGCGCGCAGATCTTCGAGGCGGTCGGCCTCGGCGCCGAAGTGATCGACACCTGTTTCACCGGAACCACTTCGCGGCTCGGCGGCGTCGGCTTCGACACCCTCGCCGAGGAGGTTTCGCAGCGGCACGTGCGGGCGTTCCCGGCCGACGGCGTCCGGGCGAGCCACCGCGAGCTGGAAACCGGCGCGGACTACCAGTGGCGGCGCGAAGGCGAGCCGCACCTGTTCAACCCGCAGACGGTGTTCAAGCTGCAGCACTCCACGCGAGCCGGGAAGTACGACGTCTTCAAGGAGTACACGAAGGCGGTCAACGACCAGGCCGAGAAGCTGCTGACGCTGCGCGGGCTGTTCGACTTCAAGTACAGCGACCGGAAGCCGGTGCCGATCGAAGAGGTCGAGCCGATTTCGGAGATCGTGAAACGGTTCGCCACCGGGGCCATCTCGTACGGCTCGATCTCGATGGAAATGCACCAGACGCTGGCGATCGCGATGAACCGCCTCGGCGGCAAGTCGAACACCGGCGAGGGCGGCGAAGACCCGGAGCGGCTGTACGACCCGGAACGGCGCAGCGCGGTCAAGCAGGTCGCGAGCGGCCGGTTCGGCGTCACCAGCGAGTACCTGGTGAACTCCGACGACATCCAGATCAAGATGGCGCAGGGCGCGAAGCCCGGCGAGGGCGGGCAGCTGCCCGGCGGCAAGGTGTACCCGTGGATCGCGAAGACGCGGCACTCCACGCCGGGCGTCGGGCTGATTTCCCCGCCGCCGCACCACGACATTTACTCCATTGAGGACCTGGCGCAGCTGATCCACGACCTCAAGAACGCCAACCCGGACGCGCGCATCCACGTGAAGCTCGTGTCCGAGGTCGGCGTCGGCACGGTCGCCGCGGGCGTGTCCAAGGCGCACGCGGACGTCGTGCTGATCTCCGGTCACGACGGCGGAACCGGCGCCTCGCCGCTGTCCTCGATCAAGCACGCGGGCGGACCGTGGGAGCTGGGCCTGGCCGAAACGCAGCAGACGCTGCTGGCCAACCGGCTGCGCGACCGGATCGTGGTGCAGACCGACGGCCAGCTCAAGACCGGCCGCGACGTCATGATCGCGATGCTGCTCGGCGCCGAGGAGTTCGGTTTCGCGACCGCGCCGCTGGTGGTGTCGGGCTGCATCATGATGCGCGTCTGTCACCTCGACACCTGTCCGGTCGGCGTCGCGACGCAGAACCCGAAGCTGCGCGAGAAGTTCAGCGGCAAGGCCGAGTACGTGGTGAACTTCTTCGAGTTCATCGCGCAGGAGGTCCGGGAATACCTGGCGGAGCTGGGATTCCGGTCGGTCGAGGAGGCCGTCGGCCACGCCGAGCTGCTCGACAAGCGCAAGGCGGTGGACCACTGGAAGGCCGCCGGGCTCGACCTGTCGCCGATCTTCCACGTGCCCGAGCTGCCGCCGCGCGCGGTGCGGCACCAGACCGTGAAGCAGGACCACGGGCTGGACAAGGCACTGGACAACACGCTGATCCAGCTCGCCGAGGGCGCGCTGGCGGCGGGTGACAAGGTGCGGCTGGAACTGCCGGTGCGCAACGTGAACCGGACCGTCGGCACCATGCTCGGCTCGGAGCTGACGAAGAAGTGGGGCGGCGAAGGGCTTCCCGACGACACCATCGACGTCACCTTCACCGGCACCGCGGGCCAGTCGTTCGGCGCGTTCGTGCCGAAGGGCATCACGCTGCGGCTCTACGGCGACGGCAACGACTACGTCGGCAAGGGCCTTTCCGGCGGGCGGATCGTCGTGCGGCCGCCGAAGGAATCGCCGATCGTCGCGGAGAACCACATCATCGCGGGCAACGTGATCGCGTACGGGGCCACGAGCGGCGAGATCTTCATCCGCGGCCAGGTGGGCGAACGGTTCTGCGTGCGCAACTCCGGCGCGCTGGCGGTCGTCGAGGGCGTGGGCGACCACGGCGGCGAGTACATGACCGGCGGCCGGATGGTCGTGCTGGGCAACGTCGGCCGCAACTTCGCGGCGGGCATGTCCGGCGGCGTCGCGTACGTGCTGGACCTGCCGGCGCACCGGGTCAACCCGGAGATGGTCGACATCGACCCGCTCGACACCGCGGACGTCGACTTCCTGCGCGAAACCATCGAAAAGCATTACAACGAAACCGAATCCGCCGTCGCGCGGGCATTGCTGGCGGACTGGGACAGTGCGGTCGACCGGTTCGGCAAGGTCATGCCCAAGGACTACAAGCGCGTTCTCGCCGCCCAGGTCGCGGCGGAACGGGACGGCCGGGACGTGAACGAGGCGATCATGGAGGCCGCACATGGCTGACCCCAAGGGCTTTCTGACCACCACGCGCGAGGAACCGAAGCGGCGTCCGGTGGACCTGCGGCTGATGGACTGGCGCGAGGTCTACGAGGACTTCGCGTCGACCAAGCTGGAAAAGCAGGCCGGGCGCTGCATGGACTGCGGGATCCCGTTCTGTCACCAGGGCTGTCCGCTCGGGAACCTGATCCCGGAGTGGAACACGCTGGTGTGGCGGGAGGACTGGCAGCAGGCCGCGGACCGGCTGCACGCCACGAACAACTTCCCGGAGTTCACCGGCACGCTGTGCCCGGCGCCGTGCGAAACCGCGTGCGTGCTCGGCATCAACGACGACCCGGTGTCCATCAAGCGGGTCGAGATCTCGATCATCGACCGGGCCTTCGAGGAGGGCTGGGTCACGCCGCAGGTTCCGGTCACGAAGACGGGCAAGAAGGTCGCGGTGGTCGGGTCCGGTCCGTCCGGGCTGGCCGCGGCGCAGCAGCTGACCCGCGCGGGCCACACCGTCGTGGTCTACGAGCGGGCCGACAAGATCGGCGGGCTGCTGCGGTACGGCATTCCCGAGTTCAAGATGGAGAAGTTCCGTCTTGACCGCCGCCTCGACCAGATGCGGGCCGAGGGCACGGAATTCCGGACGTCGGTGAACGTCGGCGTGGACGTCACTGTCGAGCAGCTGCGATCCGACCACGACGCCGTGGTCCTCGCGGGCGGCGCGACGGCGTGGCGCGATCTGCCGATCGAGGGCCGTTCGGCCGGGGGCATCTACCAGGCCATGGAGTTCCTGCCGCCGGCCAACCGGGTCGCGGCGGGCGAGCTGGCGGAGTCGCCGTATTCGGCCAAGGGCCTCGACGTCGTGGTCATCGGCGGCGGCGACACCGGCGCGGACTGCGTCGGCACGTCGCACCGGCAGGGCGCGAAGTCGGTGACCCAGCTGGAGATCATGCCGAAGCCGCCGGAGTCGCGTTCGGACGCGCACCCGTGGCCGACGTACCCGATGATCTACCGCGTCACGTCCGCGCACGAAGAGGGCGGCGAGCGGCTGTACTCGGTCAACACGCAGGAGTTCCTGTCCGATGAGGACGGACGCGTGCGCGCGCTGAAGCTGGTGGAGGTGCGCAACGAGGGCGGCAAGTTCGTGCCGGTCGAGGGCACTGAGACCGAACTGCCCGCGCAACTGGTGCTGCTGGCGATGGGCTTCCTCGGGCCGCAGCGCGAGGGCCTGCTGACCGACCTGGGCGTGGACCTGGACCAGCGCGGCAATGTCGTACGGGACAAGAACTTCCAGACCACTGTGGACAATGTGTTCGTGGCGGGCGACATGGGCCGCGGGCAGTCGTTGATCGTGTGGGCGATCGCGGAGGGCCGGTCGTGCGCGGCCGGCGTGGACGCCTTCCTCACCGGCCGGGGCGTGCTCCCGGCCCCGATCGCGCCGACGGACCGGCCGATCTCCTGATGGCTCGGAGCAGGCGCGTCAACGTCGCCGCGCCTGCTCCGTTCAGTTTCGGGGCCAGCGCGTCACTGCCGCCGCGCTGACCCCGGCTGCCGGGCGGGTGCGACAACGACGTCGCACCCGCCCGTCATGATTCAGTCGTCAGTTGAAGGGGGCGTTGAGGAAAT
>NZ_JBEXMH010000054.1:0-68038 GCF_040610415.1 Amycolatopsis sp. NPDC004079
CGCCCGGTCCCATTCCGAACCCGGAAGCTAAGCCTGACTGCGCCGATGGTACTGCAACCGAAGGGTTGTGGGAGAGTAGGACACCGCCGAACTTAACCAAACAGTCTGGGCCCCGGTCCGAGAACCCTCGCGGTTCTCCCGGGGCCCAGACTCATTTCCCGGCCCGCACGCGGCAAGGCCCGAACCCCGCCGGGGTTCGGGCCTTCGTCATATCCGGGTCACAGCGGCAACCCGCGGCCTCGGACGGGGGACGAGAACACCAGCGAGGTCGTCGTCTCGCCGTAGCGATGGGCTCGCTCCACGAACTGCTCCAGCTCCGCTGTCGTACGGCAGTGCACCCGGAGCAGCCAGCACTCGTCTCCGGTGACATGGTCGGCGTCCGTGATCTCCGGCAGCGGGAGGATCGCCTCGCGGAACCGCGGGCCGTCCAGGCTGCGGACGCGGACCCGGACCATCGCCTGGATCGGACGGCCCAGCTTCTCCGGATCGACCCGCGCGGCGTAGCCGGTGATCACCCCGCGCTGCTCCAGCCGGCGCACTCGTTCCGTCACGGCCGGCGCGGACAGCGAGACCCGGCGGCCGAGCTCCGAGAACGTCAAGCGGCCGTCGGCCTGGAGCAGCTCCAGCAGGTGCCGATCGACGTCGTCCAATTCCACCTTCAGCACCTCTTCCACAAACTCCAGGCTAACTGCCGTCCAGGCCCGGAAAACCCTGGTGAGAGCGGCGGAACACCTGGATCTTCCCCTGTCTCCCACTGCCCTGGGAACGGAAGGATCAACAGCGTGAAACCTCGCATCCTCTCCCTTCCCATCGAAGCTCCTGCCAACGCCGTCGAGTGCTTCGGGCGCGAACTCGCCTTCGAGGTCGACCCGGTCGACCTCGCCCTGGACCTGGCGGACGGACGCACCGACGGCTACGTCCTCGTCGAGACCCGCAGCCCCGGCGCCTACGCCGAAGCGCATCTGCCGGGCGCGATCTGCTTGCCGTACCGGGAAATGACCGAGGAAAGCACCCGCGACCTCGACCGGAGCCTCGTCTACGTCTGCTACTGCGAGAGCATCTACTGCAACGCCGCCACCCAGGGCGCGTACCGGCTCGCGCAGCTCGGCTTCACGGTGAAACGGCTCTCCGGCGGCATCACGACCTGGCTCGCCCACGGCTATCCGACCGAGGCCGGCATGGCCGTACCCTGGACGGCGTGACTCGTCTGCTCATCATCCAGCCCGATGCCAGCAATCCCGTCGGGCCGCTCGGGGAGTGGCTCACCGAGGCGGGCGCTGAGCTCGACGTGCGGCTGCCGCCGGAGCAGGACCTGCCCGCGAGTCTCGACGGCTACGACGGGCTGATCTGCCTCGGCGGCGGCATGGGTGTGCTCGACGACTCCCAGCACCCCTGGCTCATCGACGTCCGGAAGCTTCTCGCCGCCGCGGCGGGCAAGGCCGTGCCGACGCTCGCGATCTGTCTCGGCGCGCAGCTGCTCGCCGTCGCGACCGGCGGGCAGGTCGCGGAGGGCGGGGCCGGTCCCGAGGTCGGGCCGGGGCTGGTGTCCAAGAAGGACGCCGCGTGGATCGATCCGCTGTTCGCGGACATGCCCTTCCTCCCGGATGTCCTGCAGTTCCACCGCGATGTCATCACCGTCTTGCCGGCGAGCGCCGAGCTGCTCGCGTCCACGCCGAAGTACGCGAACCAGGCCTACCGGATGAACCGTTGTGTCTACGGTGTCCAGTTCCACATCGAGACCACGCCGGACGTCGTCCTCGCCTGGGCCGAAGCGGAGCCGGAAATGGCGGAACTCACCCGTCCGGGCGCGCTCGAGGGCGAGAGCCTGATCTCTGCGCATGCGGAAATCGCGGAGACGTGGCGTCCGTTCGCGCGCCGGTTCGTCCAGTTGGCCGCCGGGCAGCTACAGGCGGCTCCGGAAAGTCAACGCCAGTTGCCGTTGGCTTAAC
The DNA here is from genome assembly GCF_040610415.1 of Amycolatopsis sp. NPDC004079. Classification (NCBI taxonomy): domain Bacteria; kingdom Bacillati; phylum Actinomycetota; class Actinomycetes; order Pseudonocardiales; family Pseudonocardiaceae; genus Amycolatopsis; species Amycolatopsis sp. NPDC004079. The sequence continues at coordinate 1,950 of NZ_JBEXMH010000054.1, forward strand.
GGATGACGTCGGGATCACTTACGGCGCGTTAACGGTTCACCCAAACGGTCAGGTACCTTGCGAGAGGTATTTCCGTAGGGTTCGGAGGTCGGGGTGGACCCCTCGCTGCTCGTCGTCGTCGTGATCTGCACGGCGCTGGTTTTCGATTTCACCAACGGCTTCCACGACACGGCGAACGCGATGGCGACCTCGATCGCCACCGGAGCACTCCGGCCCCGCGTTGCCGTCGCGATCTCTGCGGTCTTGAACCTGGCGGGCGCGTTCCTGTCGGTCGAGGTCGCGAAAACGATTTCCAGCGGTCTGGTCGACGAGACGAGGATCGGGCCCGCCATCGTGTTCGGCGGGCTCATCGGGGCGATCGTCTGGAACCTCTTCACCTGGTACGTCGGCCTGCCGTCGAGCTCGTCGCACGCGCTGTTCGGCGGCCTGATCGGCGCGACCTGGGTGTCAGCGGGCGCGGACTCCGTGCACTTCGCCAAGATCGTCGACAAGGTGCTCGTTCCGGCCGCCGCGTCCCCGATCATCGCGGGAGTGGCGGCGGCCGCGGTCACCTTCCTCGTCTACCGGTTCCTGGTCCGCAAGCGCGGCGGGCGCGGATTCCGGGTTGGCCAGATCGTCTCCGCGTCGCTCGTCTCGCTCGCGCACGGCACCAACGACGCGCAGAAGACGATGGGCGTCATCACCCTGACGCTCGTGGCGGCTGGCAGCCTCCCTGCCGGGTCGGCGCCGCCCGTCTGGGTGATCATCAGTGCCGCGTCCGCGCTCGCGCTGGGCACGTATCTCGGCGGCTGGCGGATCACCCACACCCTCGGCAAGGGTCTCACCGACATCGAAGGCCCGCAGGGCTTTTCCGCGCAGACCAGCAGCGCTGTCGTGATCCTGCTGTCCTCGCACCTCGGTTTCCCGCTGTCGACCACGCACGTGTGCTCGGGCGGCATCGTCGGCTCCGGCGTCGGCCGGCGCGAGGCTCCGGTGCGCTGGCGGATGGCAGGCCGGATGGTCATCGCTTGGCTGTTCACGCTGCCCGCGGCGGCGATCGTCGGCGCGGCGGCGGGCAAGATCGCTTCGCTCGGCGAGGCCGGGACCATCTCGGTCGGCGTCGCGGGAATTCTCTTCGCGGCCGGGATTTACCTCCTGTCGCGGCGCAAACCCGTCACCGCACACAGCTTCCAGGTCCCCGAGCCGTCCACCGCCGATACGGAACCGGACCGCCTGGCTGCCTGAACCGCCCCGTGTCCGGCTACGGTGTGAGCGATGGCAGAGCGCGCGCGGACCACAGCTTCGGCGGCCAGGTACGGCTTCACTGACACCCGGGCCGACGGTCAACTGCGCGCGGCGGGCTGGTGGACCGAAGGCGGACCCGCCGACGGTGCCACGGACGTCCTCCTCGCCTTGTCTCGCGCCGCGGATCCCGACCTTGCGCTGGCCGGGCTCGACCGCATCCGCGAGGCCGACGAGCCCGGCTGGCCCGACCTGGACAGCGCGCTCCGAGAGAACCGCACGTTCCGCGGGCGGCTCCTGGGCGTGCTCGGCACCTCCACCGCGTTGGCGGACTTCCTGGTCGCCAATCCCGGTGAGTGGCGTTGTCTGGCGGACAACCGCTGCACTGATCCGGCGAAGTTCGCGGAACGGCTGCTTGAGCGGGTCCGGCAGGACGACGGAACGTATGTCACCGGAACCGCGGCCGAACACGAGCTGCGTGCTGGCTATCGCGGGCTGCTGCTCGGCATCGCCGCCGCTGACCTCGGACACCTCGTGGAGCCCGGGCTGGAACACCCGCAGTTCCGGGACGTCGCCAGCGAGCTGACCACCCTCGCCGAAGCGTCGCTGCAGGCGGGGCTCATGGTCGCCGAGCAGGAGGTCGGGGCGTCCGCCGAAGGCACGCTCGCGGTGATCGCGATGGGCAAGACCGGCGGTCGCGAGCTGAACTACGTGAGCGACGTCGACGTCATCTTCGTCGGGGCCGGCGACCTCGGCGTCGCGACCCGGCTGGCCAGCACGATGATGCGGCTGGTCGGCAACGCGTGCTTCGAGGTCGACGCGGCGTTGCGGCCCGAAGGCAAGAGCGGCGCGCTGGTGCGCACGCTCGAAGGACACACCGCGTACTACCGGAAATGGGCGAAGACCTGGGAGTTCCAGGCTTTGCTGAAGGCGCGTCCGGTGGCGGGAGACGCCGAGCTGGGGCGGCAGTACGCCGAGATGGTCGCGCCGATGGTGTGGTCGGCCGCGGACCGCGACAACTTCGTGACCGAGGTCCAGCAGATGCGCCGGCGGGTGGAGGACCACGTCGCGTCGGAGCATCTCGAACGCGAGCTGAAGCTGGGGCGCGGCGGACTGCGGGACGTCGAGTTCGCGGTGCAGCTGCTGCAACTCGTGCACGGCCGGGTGGATCCCGCGCTGCGCTCGCCGTCCACTTTGGATGCCCTGGCCGCGCTTGGCGACGGCGGGTACGTGGGCCGTGCGGACGCGGCGGAGATGAGTTCGTCGTACGAGTTCCTGCGCACCGTCGAGCACCGCCTGCAGCTGCGCCGGTTGCGGCGGACGCACCTGTTCCCCGCCTCCTCGGACACCGATGAGCTGCGGATTCTCGCCCGCGCCTGCGGGATTCGGCCGGTTCGCGGGCGCAGCCAAGGCGAGGCGCTGCTGGCCGAGTTCCGCCGCCACGCGCAGGGGATTCGGCGGCTGCACGAGAAGGTCTTCTACCGTCCGCTGCTGCAGTCGGTCGCGAATGTGCCGACGGAAGCGTTGCGGCTCACCACGAAACAGGCCGCCAGCCGGCTCGCCGCGCTCGGGTACGCCGCGCCGGAAGGGGCGCTGCAGCACATCAAGGCCCTGACCTCGGGGGTGTCGCGGCGCGCGGCGATTCAGCAGGCGCTGCTTCCGGTGTTGCTCGACTGCCTGGCCGATACGCCGGATCCGGACGGCGGTCTGCTCTCGTATCGCAAGGTGTCCGAGGCGCTTCAGGACACGCCCTGGTACCTGCGGGTGCTGCGTGACGAGGGCACTGTCGTCGAGCGGTTGGCCTTCCTGCTCGGCACGTCGAATTTGGTGCCGGACCTGCTCGTCCGCGCGCCGGAAGTGCTTCAGCTGCTGGGAGATCCGGCGCGGCTGACCGGACGCACTCCGGCAGAGGTGGCGACGTCGCTGCGGGCTGCCGTGCGTCGTCAGCCCGGGTTGAGCGCTGCCGTCACCGCGGCCCGGTCGTTGCGGCGGCATGAGCTGCTGCGTGTCGCGTGCGCGGATTTGTTGGGACTGCTGGATGTTCCGTCGGTCTGCGAAGCGCTGTCGAGCGTGTGGGTGGCGGTGCTGCAGGGTGCGTTGTCGGCGGCTTACCGGCAACGGCAGGCTGAGCTGGGGCGTACCCCGGCGACGATCGCGGTGATCGGCATGGGGCGGCTCGGCGGAGCGGAACTGGGCTACGGCTCGGACGCCGACGTTCTCTTCGTCTGCGAGCCCGCCGAAGGGGTTCCGGACGCCGAAGCGCTGCGGTTCGCCTCTTCGGTCGCGGAGACGGTGCGGAAGATCCTCGGCGCGCCGAGCGCGGACCCGGCGCTGGTCGTCGATGCCGATCTCCGTCCGGAAGGACGCAGCGGGCCGCTGGTCCGGACACTGGAGTCGTACCGGGCGTACTACCAGCGCTGGGGCGAGGTGTGGGAGTCGCAGGCGTTGCTGCGGGCCCGGTTCGTCGCCGGTGACGAGGAGCTCGGCCAGCGGTTCATCGAGATGATCGACCCGTTGCGCTATCCCGACGGCGGGCTCGACCCGACGGACGCGCGCGAGATCCGGCGCATCAAGGCCCGGGTGGAGACCGAACGTCTCCCGCGCGGAGCCGACCCGACGCGGCACACGAAGCTCGGCCGCGGCGGTCTCGCCGACGTCGAGTGGACCGTCCAGCTTCTGCAGTTGCAGCACGCGCACGAGGTGCCTGGCCTGCGGACGACGTCGACTCTCGACGCACTGACCGCCTTGGCCGAAGCGGGCCTCGCGCCCGCCGAATCGGTGGAGTCGTTGCGCGAGGCATGGCTGCTGGCCACGCGCGTGCGCAACGCGACGATGCTGGTGCGCGGCAAGGCAGCGGACGAGGTGCCCGGCACCGGCCGCGACCTGGCTGCGGTGGCGCGCGTGTTCGGCTACTCGGTGGACGACGACCCGGGCGAGTTCCTCGACGCTTACCGCCGTGTGACGAGGCACGCGCATGCCGTGGTCGAGGAACTTTTCTACGACAACTAACGTGGGCTGCGTGACTGATCGCGAACCGTTCCGCACCCGGATCAAGGTGCGCCACTACGAACTCGACACGCTGGGCCACCTGAACCACGCCGTGTACCACTCGTACGGCGAGGTCTCGCGACTGGAAGTCGTCGAGGCAGCCGGCGGCGCGGGCCTGTACGAATCCGGGCTCGCGGCGGTGCTGCTCGAGTCGAACATCGTGTACCGGCGGGAACTGCGTGCCGGTGACGTGGTGGACGTAACCTGCGACGCCTCGTTCGGCGACGGCAAGGTGTTCTGGATGACCTCGCGGATTGTGAAGCTGGACGGGACGCTCTCGGCCGAGATCAAGTGCACGCTGGGGCTGATGGACCTGGAGAAGCGCAAGCTGGTGCCGGATCCGCGGGGGCATTTCGAGCGGGCCGGGGTTGACCTGAAGGTGTTGTCCACTTCGGAATGAGGTTTGCGGCGGCTGTGCGAGGAACCCTGGGCTCCGAGGAGGTCAGTCCAGCCGCATTCCGTGCCACACCAGGTCGACCACTCCTTCGGTCTCTGCCTTCCAATTCCCTTCCGGGGTGAGGAAAAACAGCCCGCCGAGGCCGCGCATCAGGGTGTCCGTCTTCAGGTCCGGCCGGATCGTGCCCGCCTCCGCGTTGGCCTTCCTCAGGGTGTCCAGCGCGTCGAGCATCCGCGCGTACGCCTGCGTCGGCAGTTCGCTCTGCGACGCGCGCAACGCGTTGGCCAGCCCGCGTTTCGTCATCATGTAGTGCGCCAGGTGGTCCACGATCCAGACGCGCAGCGCCTGATCGGGGGAATGTTTGGCGAGTAATTCGGGCACGATCTCGACGAGCTGGTTCACCTCGCGCTCGTAGACGGCCAGCACCAGCGACTCCGGCGTGGGGAAGTGCCGGTACACCGTGCCGACGCCGACGCCCGCTTCCTTGGCGACCGCGTTGAACGACACTTCTCCCGCTCGGCTCACGGTTTCCGCGGCCACCGCCAGGATCCGTTCGTGGTTGCGCCGGGTGTCCGCCCGCCGCGGGCTCACCGGCATCGCGCCTCCCGCGTTTGCTTCGCCTTGTCTGACCTGGAGCTGCTCCAGCCCCACCTGGAGCAGCTCCACTTCGTTGCGTAGCGGATTCTAATCCGCTAGCCTCGTTCAAAGCGAGCCAAGCGGATGAATATCCGGTTTACCCCGGCGGCTCGTGTTCCCGAAGGGCCGTCACCACCACCATCACGCTGCAGGACGTCCGCCGCGGACGGGCTGCGGGAAAGCGAACCCTACTGTGGACATTTCCCTTGAAGTCAATGGAAGAACCGAACAGGTCAGCGTCGAGCCGGGAGTGACCCTCCTGGACGCGCTGCGCGAGCGGCTCGGCGTCACCGGTCCGAAGAAGGGCTGCGACCGCGGCCAGTGCGGCGCGTGCACCGTGCACGTCGACGGCAAGCCGGTGCTGTCCTGCCTCACGCTCGCGGCCGCCGTGCGCGGTCCCGTCACCACCGTCGAAGGACTGTCCACTGAGGACGAACTGCACCCGGTGCAGCAGGCGTTCGTGGACCAGGACGCGCTGCAGTGCGGGTTCTGCACGTCCGGTCAGGTGATGTCGGCGGTCGCCGCGGTGCGCGACGACGTGTCCGACGTCCGCGAGTTCATGTCCGGAAATCTGTGCCGCTGTTCGGCTTATCCGAACATCGTGCGCGCCGTGGAGCAGGCGAGGCAGGCCGATGCGACCGTTTGAGCTCACCGCACCCGCCACGGTCGAGGACGCGCTGGGCAGCGCGGGAACCTACCTGGCCGGTGGCACCACCCTGGTCGACCTGATGAAGCTCGACGTCCTCACCCCGCAGCAGGTGCTGGACATCAACGACCTGCCGCTGCGGGGCATCGACACCGCCGACGGCCTGCGGTTCGGCGCGCTGGAGCGGATGGGCGACATCGCCGCGCATCCCGGCGTGTACCCGGCGATCTCGCGCGCGCTGCTGCTCAGCGCGTCGCAGCAGCTGCGGAACATGGCCAGCATCGGCGGCAACCTGATGCAGCGCACGCGGTGCTCGTACTTCCGTGACGTCGCCATGCCGTGCAACCGGCGTTCGCCGGGCAGCGGGTGTTCGGCGATTTCCGGCGTCAACCGGATGCACGCGATCCTCGGCACCAGCGACTCCTGCGTGGCCACCCACGCCAGCGACGTCGCGGTCGCATTGGTCGCGCTCGACGCGGAGGTCGTGCTGGCCAGCGCCGAGGGCACCCGCACGGTCGCGCTCACCGAGTTCTACCGCGAACCGGGCGACACCCCGGAAATCGAGCACGACCTGCGTCCCGGCGAGCTGATCACCGAGGTGCGCGTGCCGCGGCTCGACTGGGCGGAGAACTCCACGTACGTCAAGATCCGCGACCGGCAGTCGTACGAGTTCGCGCTGTGCTCGGCGGCGGTCGCGCTCGACGTGCGCGACGGGAAGATCGCCGACGCCCGCGTGGCGGCGGGCGGGGTCGGGACGGTGCCGTGGCGGCTGCCCGCCGTGGAAGAGGCGCTGCGCGGCGCGGAGCTGACCGAGGAAGCCTTCGCCGCTGCCGCCGCGGTGGCTGTCGAGGGGGCAAAGCCGTTGTCCGGCAACGTGTTCAAACCTTCGCTGCTGAAGCGGACGATCGTCCGCGCGCTGCTCGAACTGACCGAAGGGAGCCGGGCATGACGGCGCGGCTGGACGGTCCGCGGAAAGTCACCGGCCAGGCCGATTACGCGCTGGACCGCACGTTCCCGGGCATGCTGTACGGGTACATCGTGCTCAGCACGATCGCGCACGGCGAGGTCACCGCGATGGACGTGACCGCGGCGAAGGGCGCGCCCGGGGTCGTCGGTGTTTACAGCCCGTTCGACCCGCTCGAGCTGCACCCGTTCAAGTCGCAGCTGATGGGCGACGTGTGGCTGCCGCTGCACGACCGGGACGTCGTGTTCTACGGGCAGCCGATCGGGCTGGTCGTCGCGGAGACGTTCGAGCAGGCTCGGGACGCGGCGGGGCTGATCGAGGTCTCGTATCAGGAAAAGCCCGCGCAGACGTCGATGGAGGACGGGCTCGCGACCGCGGAGGACGCGCCGGAGAGCCGGGGAGCCGCGCCGTCGATCGAGGTGCTCGCCGACGGCGTCGAGTCCATTGTGGACGCACTGGCGCAGAGCCCGGTCGTCGTCTCGCAGACGTACCGCACCGCGACGCAGAACCACGCGGCGATGGAACCGCATTCGGCGGTCGCGAAGTGGGACGGCGGCGAACTCACCCTCTACAGCGGAAACCAGGCCAGTCACCTGCAGGCCATGGAAATGTCCGGGGTGCTGGGCATCGAACCGTCGGCCATCCACGCGGTGAATCCGTATGTGGGCGGGGCGTTCGGCGGCAAGGCGGGCACTTCGGCACCGGGCATGCTGGCCGCGGCCGCGGCCAAGGCGCTGGACCGTCCGGTGAAGTGCGCGCTCACCCGCGAGCAGGTGTTCACGGCGACCGCGAACCGGCCGGCCACGGTGCAGAAGGTCGCACTGGGCGCGGACCGCGACGGCACGCTGATCGCGGTGCAGCACGATTCCTGGTCCGCCACGTCGATGAGCCGGTCCTTTGTGGAACCGACGTCGCACGGCACCTCGCGCGAGTGGTACGCGACGCAGAACCTGTCGATCAGCCAGAAGATGGTGCCGCTGCACATCCCGCCGGGCACGTTCATGCGCGCGCCGGGGGAGGCGTCGGGGTCGTTCGCGCTCGAAAGCGCCGTCGACGAACTCGCGATCGCGCTCGAGATGGACCCGATCGAACTGCGCAGGCGCAACAGTTCGCTCGCTCCTCCCGGGGTCGATCTGCAGTGGTCGAGCAAGCACCTCGACGAGTGCTACGAGATCGGGGCGCAGCGGTTCGGCTGGGCGAACCGGTCGCCGCGCGGGCACGTCGACGGGGACTGGCTCGTCGGCATGGGCACGGCGACCGCGATGTTCCCGGGGCTGCGCTTCCCGGCGACGGTCGAGATCACGCTCAACGCGGACGAGACCGCGGACGTGTCCACGAGCGGGGCGGACCCGGGCACCGGGCTGCTCACCGTGCTGGCCACGATCGGGGCCGAATCCCTCGACATCGAACCGGACCGCGTCACCCCGCACCTGGGCGATTCGCGGTACGCGCCGGGCGGGATGTCCGGCGGCTCGACCGCGACGGCTAGCACCGGCACCGCGATCATGCTCGCGGCGACGGAGTTGCTCGACGAACTGGTGGCGCTCGCCGCCGAACCGGGCGCGCCGTTCGAGGGCGAGGTGGTCACGTACGCCGAGGGTCTGCTGCACGGCAACCGCGGCACCATGCCGTTCGGTGAACTGCTGCGCGCGATCGGCCGGGAGTCCTTGTCCGCCAAGGGTTCCTCCGCGCCGGGTGAGGAGATGACGAAGCATTCGTTCAGCTCCTTCGGCGCGCAGTTCTGCGAGGTCCGGGTGCACCGGCTGACCCGGGAGGTCCGGGTGTCGAGGATGCTGGGCGTCTTCGACGGCGGCCGGATCATCAACCCGACGCAGGCGAGGAGCCAGCTGTCCGGCGGCATGATCTGGGGCGTGTCCGCGGCTCTGCACGAGGGGCTGGAAGTGGAGCCGAGCGGGCGCTTCGCGAACGCTGACTTCGCGAGTTACCTGCTGCCGGTCAACGCCGACATCCCGGAGATCGACGTGCAGTTCGTCGAATACCCGGACACGCTGCACAACGCGGTCGGCGCCCGCGGTGTCGGCGAAATCGGCGCGGTGGGCATGGCGGCCGCGGTGGCGAACGCGGTGTGCAACGCGACCGGCGTTCGGGTGCGGAGCATTCCGATCATGATTGAGGATCTGCTGGTGGACTGATCCGGGTGGGGGCGTCCGGGTTCGGGCGCCCCTTCGCCGGGGTCCGGGGTGATGTGGGGGAGTGCTGCGGGTGGCGCGCTGGATGCGGCGCTGCGGCGGGTAGCGCGCTGGAATGCCGGGCGGCGGATCTCCGCTGGTGGGCAGGTAGCGAGTCGGGCTGGGCGTGGTGTGTCGGGGTGATGCGTGGCGGGGCCTGGAGTGGCGGGTCGGTGGTGCGCTGGAGCCTTGTGCGCAGGCGAATTCCGAGTGCGGCGGGTGAGCGGTGCGGTCTCACGTGACGGCCGGATAGCGCGGGGCGGAGTGTTGCGCAGCGGGCAGTGGGCGAGTCGCGCATCGGAGTGTTGCGCGAAGTCGGAGCGCGGCGGCGGGTGGTGCACCGGAGGGCTGCGTGCCAGGTCTCCGTCCACAGCCTGCAGATCAACGGCATGCGGCGGGTGGACGATCTGCACGCCGGGGCAAGCGAGTGCGTGCGCAGGCGGTCCCGGAGCGGCGGGCAGCGCATTCCGGAGTGTGTGCGCACGGTCGTGGAGCAGCGGCGAAGGCATGGCACCGGGCCACGAAGGCGGTGACCTCTGCGGTTCGCCCAGCACAGCCGAACCTGGCTAGATCGCCGCGCACGCCGTTTCCGCAGAGCACCTCGAACCGCCTCCGGAACTGCTCCTCGGCATCATTCACCCCATTGCCCACATCCGGAAAATTGTCCTCAGCTGTGCCTCGCCAGCCTGACCCGAGCGGCCTTGATGCGTCCTCCGCAGGTCAGCGGCCAGATTCTCCTCGCCATTTCCCCTAGTGAGAAATTCGCTCGTGCTTCCGCTCCCGAGCGGTATGGTTTCGTGGGCACTTGTTCGGGGAGGCTGGCGAATGGACGCAGCACCGGCCGGGAGTGCGGACCTGCCGCGAAGAGGCGGGGTCGGCTCGTATCGCGGATCTGAACCGGGCGTTCCGCTGATCGGCCGGGACGCCGAATTCGCTGTGCTGGCAGGGGCGATCGCCGCCGCGGGCCGGGGAAAAGGGGGCGCGGCTCTGGTGTGCGGGCAGCCGGGGATCGGCAAGTCCCGGCTGGCCGCGGAGGCGATCGGGGCGGCGCGCGGCAAGGGATTCGCGATTGTCGAGGGGCGCGCGGACCCGTTGTTGTCGGGCCTTTCGTACGCGCCGATCGTCCAGGCTTTCCGCGGCCATCTGAGTGAATCCGCCGGATTTTCTCCGGAGCTCGGTAATCTCGGCGCATTGTTCCCCGATCTGCGTCCGGTTTCGCCCGAATCCGGGGATCCCGGACTGCAGCGCACCCGGATGTGCGAGGCGGTGCTCGCGGCGACCCGGCAGCTCACTGTCCGCGGCCCGGTGCTGCTCGTCGTTGACGACCTGCATTGCGCTGATCGGGGGACCATCGAACTACTGCACTATCTCGGGCGCAACGCGGAGGAACTCCCGCTGCTCGTGATCGGGTGTTTCCGCTCGGGCGTCGACAACGAGGCGCTCGACGCGATGGCCGAGGCGACTCGGCGGCATCAGGCGGGAAGGCTGCTCGAACTCGCGCCGCTCACCGACCAGGCGGTGCGCGATCTGGTGCAGCACGTCCTCGGCACTCCGCCGCCGCTCGCGTTGCTGCGCGCGGTCACGGCGCGGGCGTCCGGGTTTCCGTTGTTCGTCGTCGCGCTGACCCGGCATCTTGTCGCCAGCCGGATGTGCGGGCCGCTGCCCGAGGTGATCCGGGACATCGTGCGGGAGCAGATCAGCAGGCTCGGCGAGGTGGACCGGCGGCTGCTGGAGGTGGTCGCGGTCGCCGGGACGCACGGGCGGCCGGAGGTGCTCGCCGACGTCTCCGGGATGAGCTTGTCCGCGCTGCACGCGGCGTTGCGGCGGCTGGTCGGGCGTCGGCTGGTCACTGAACACCAGTCCGAGGTCGAGCCGCATTATCAAGTGGCGCACCCGCTTTACGCCGAGGCGGTTTATCACGAACTTCTGCTCGGCGAGCGGAGGGCGCTGCACGCGGCGATCGGGGCGGCGCTGCATCGTGCGGACCGGACCGTCGCGGCGGCGCCGCACTACGCGGCCGGCGGGAACAGCGTTCCGGTGGACCGGGCGATCGAGGCGTTCAGCGCGGCGGGGACTCGGGCGCTGACCGTCGGGGACTTGGACGAAGCTGCCGAGTACCTCGCGGCCGCATTGCGGCGGGCGCGGGACGCGCGGCCGGACGCGGTGCCTGCGTTGCTTGTCGACTTAGCGAGATTGCAGCAGGGACGTGGCCGGTTGGACGAGGCCGCTGAGCTGTTGCGGGACGCGGTCGCGCTCAGCGAGCGGCGCGGGCAGGACACTGAGCGCCGACGGGCGTGGCGGCATTTGCAGGCGCTGCTCGAAGTCGAGCGCGGGAATCTTCCGGCGGCGGTCGGGCTGGCCAGGGCCAGCGGCCGACGTCCGGACACGGATCCGCCGACCCGGTTGCTGATCCATTGGATCATCGCGCTGCGGCACGGCGATTTTCCGGAACTGGCGGTGATTTCGCGGGAACTCGTCGCGCTTCCGTCCACAAGCGACACTCCGGGGGCGCATTCGGTCGCGCATCTCGGGGCCGGTGCGCTGGCGGCGTTGGCGGGTGATGTCGAGACGGCGGTCGTTGAGCTGCGCAGTGCGCTGGAGCTTGCGCTTCGCTGCGGTGACGAAGGTCCGCGGCTCGCGTTCGCTCCGCGGATGATGCTCAACGGGTTGTCGACGCTGCGCGGCGATCTCGTCACGGCGATCCGGGTCGCGGACGTCAGCAGTACTCCGGCGGTCCGGCAATGGCTGCCGTCCGCCACGTGTTATCTGCAGACGATGCTCGCGACCACGCGGTACTTCTCCGGCGATCTCCGGACCGCACTGTCTGAAATGGACAGTGCGGTGGCGGAGGCACGCCGGGTCGGGCAGGACCGGTTGGTGGGGCGAACCCTTGCGGGGCGGGCGTTTGTCCGTGCCGAACGCGGTCACCTGGACGAGGCGGCGGCGGACCTGGCTGACGCGCGCCGCCACTACGACCCTTCGCAGATCGACCTCCTGGACGCGTTCGACCTGGCGGCGACGGCGCTGGCGGTGCGGCGCGGGGTGGCGGCACAAGCCCCGGCGTTGACCGACACGCTGCCGTTCGGCGACACGCAGCTCAACTGTCTTCGGGTGTCCTTCGCCGGGTACGCCGCGGTGCAGCGGGGAGATCTGGCGGAGGCTGACCGCGTGGTCGGCCTGCTTCGCGGGGCGGGCAGCAACGCTCCGGTCCTGCACGCGCTGGCCGACCGTCAGCAGGGATTCGCCGAGGCGGCCCGGGGGAACGCGACAGAGGCGGTCGACCGGCTGCGCGGTTCGGCCACCGTGCTTCGCGGGTTCGGGATGAATCTGCTTGCCGCGCAGGCGGAATTGGAGCTGGCGGAACTGCTGGAACCGCCGGAAGCGGAGGTGGTGGCGTCCTCGGCGACGGCGGCGTTCACCGCGGCGGGCAGCGCGCCCTGGCCGGAGCGGATCGTGAAGCAGGGGCATTCGGTGCCGGCGCAGCGGTCCGGGCCGCTCACCCGGCGGGAGTCGGAGATCACTGTGCTCGTCGGGAAGGGACTGTCGAACGCGGACATCGCCTCCGCGCTGTTCCTCAGCGAGCGGACGGTGGAGACGCATCTGCGCAACGTCTACCGCAAGCTCGGGCTCAAATCCCGGGTGCGGCTGGCGCAGTGGGTTCGCGACCGGCGCGCTCGCTGACCAACGACAGTGCCGCGGAAAAGGAATATGTCGAATTGACCGGCTGTCGCTGGGAAAACGGTGACGTCGCGGTGACGGGTCTCGATCACGCTGCCCGGGTGGTCCAGTGATCGGGAGGGTCCTCGATGGAGCAACGCGTCCAGGTGCCCGCGCCGGCTGAACCCGGACCTGAGACCGTGCGCGGAGGGAATCCTCTCGAACCGGACATCCGACACTTCATGGAGCAGCGCTTCGGCCAGGACTTCAGCCAGGTGCGCGTGTACTCGGACCGGACGGCGGCCGATTCGGCGGCCTGGCTGGGCGCGAAGGCGTACACGGTGGGCGAGCGGATCGTGTTCGGTACTAGGGAATACCGGCCGGAGACGACGCCGGGCAAGCGATCCCTCGCGCACGAACTGGCGCACGTCGTCCAGCAGCGTCGTGGCGGTGGACCGGCGACAGGGCATCAGCTCGAACGGTCAGCGGACGTGGCGGCGGACGCGGCAGTCAGCGGCGAGCCGGTAGCGGTGGCCGGGGCCAGTGCGCCCGGCGTCGCCCGGCAGGCTGAGCCGGATACCCGGGTGGTGGTCACGAATCTTCGCGGCAACCGGATCTTCGGGGCCGCGCGGGCGGCCGCCTCGGTGTTGTCCGCGCCGTTGCGGTTGCTGGGGTGGGCGATCACCGGTGCCGCGATCGGGATGCGCGCTTCCGGCAATGCCGGTGCCGGATTCGGGGCGGGCGCGGGGCAGGACACGATGCTCTTCGTCAACATCGAGTCCGGCGAAGTGACCACGGACGTCATCGGCTACGGCGAACTCGGGGTCGGCGTGACCGCGGGAGCCAGCGAAGCGATCGTCGTGGCGTTCCGGCTCGGTCCGGCTGGCCGGGCGGGCAATGTGTCCGGCGCGTATGCGGGCGGGAGCGTCAACGTCGCGGCGAAGCTGCTCGCTGGGGTGGGATTTTCGGTCAGTACCGGGCTTTTCTCGGGGGAGGAAGGATGGGTGGCGGCCGCGTTCAGTCTCGGGGCCGAGGCTGGCGCGCGAGCGTCGGGCAGTTACGGCGTGAGCGTGACGGACACAGTCGCGCCGGCGGTCGCCGCGTGGACTCAGCGAGTCGCGACCGGACTGGCGTCGGGGGTGCAGACGGCGGGCGTGGTCGCACAGGGCGTCAGCAGTGTGGTGGCGCAGATGTTCGGCAATGTGATCGGCATTTTCGACTCGGCCAACTGGGACCTCAGCGGGTACACGCCAGCGGAGCAGCAGGCGTGGCGCGAGTTCGGCGGATACCTCGCGCGGGTCATCACCAGCACCACCCTCGACCGGTTTCTCGCCGGGGAAGCTCAGGGCGTGCCGGTGTCGCGGCGGATCGCGTCGATCGGCGACGTGGGGGTGTTCATCCGGGTTTCCGAGGCGATCAACGCGCGGTACCGCCGAATGGCTGGCGCCGCGCTGCGGGCGGGTGACGAGATCTGGCCCGCCAACGCGTTCAACCAGCGCACGTATCTTCAGTTCCTTTCCTTCCTGCGCGACCAGCGACTGCTGGCCGGGGCCGGTCCGGGAGGGTCGTTCGCGCCGGTGCGGGAACGACCGTGAGCGAAGTTACGTGGTAGCACGGATGGCGCGGCGGCGGGACGGTCACGATCATCGGAGTTCGACCGGCAGTGCTCCCGGGGGACGCTGCCGAGGATCGAGGGGGTGTCGGTTCGGATGGTCGGTTCGCGGACAGAAACGGTGGACTACGAATCGGGAGAGGGAACTGGAACGGCGTCGGTGCTTGTCGTGCAGACGTTGCCGGCCTTCGCGGTGGACGGCGCGGCTGACGCGCGTCCGCTTTCCCGTGCGGCTCAACGGTTAGTGACTTACCTGGCGCTTCGAGACCGTCCCGTGCGGCGGGCCGAAGTGGCGCACGCGTTGTGGGCGGACTCGTCGGAGGAACACGGTGCGGCGAGTCTCCGCACCACGTTGTGGCGGATCGGCCGGGTGCATCGGGATCTGGTGCAGGCGACGGCCGAGCGGCTGTCGCTCTCGGACACCGCGGCCGTCGACGTGCAAGCCGCGTCTAGTCTGGCGCGTTCGCTCGCGTCGGCCGGTGCGGAGCTGCCCGACGACAGCGAACCGGTGATCGGCTTGCTGTCGACCGATTTGCTGCCGGACTGGTACGACGACTGGTTGTTCGTCTTCCGTGAACGGTGGCGGCAGCTTCGCTTGCACGCGCTGGAATGCCTGGCGGGACGGCTCGGCGAAGCGGGCCGGTTTTCCGAGGCGATCGACGCCGCGCTGACGGCGGTCGACGCTGAGCCGTTGCGGGAAAGCGCGCATCGCTGTTTGATCCGCGTTCATCTTCTCGAGGGGAATCGCGGCGAGGCGGTGCGGGCTTATCGCGCGTTGGCGGAATTGCTGCACACCGAACTCGGCGTGCGGCCCAGTCAGGGGGTGCGGGCTCTGCTCGCCTGAACCGGGTGACTGTGCCTTTGCCGTCCGTGAGGGCCTCCCTGAGGGAATCTGATTCCCTCAGGGAGGCCCTCACGGACGCGCGGAAACGGTCATGCGAGCCTTCGCCGGTGCCTCGCCGACCTTGACGTCCTTTGTGGATCGTCGGCGGGCTGAGGCCGCCCGGTGCGAGTCCCTGGCATCGGGTGACGGTGCGGTGACGGGGAACCGTTGTACTGCACCGTATGGCAGGTGCGGACCCGGAGCGAATCGCGCTGCACGTCCTTCGGGCGTGGTGCACGTCCGAAGGACAGTTGCGGGTCCGCATCACGACCACCGCGGACGTGCGCACCGACGCGACGACGTCGGAGGTTCTCACGACCCGCGAACAGGTTCTCGCGTCGGTGGACCGCTGGCTGAGCCGGATCGGCGCGCGGGACGGCGACGTGACGCCGCGGTGACGGAACCAGTGCACGCTCACGACCACGGCCGAGAAAGCCGCGGAGGGAGACGGCCATGCCCATCACGCCCACCTTTCCGGGTGTCTACATCGACGAACTGCCGAGCGCGGTTCGGACCATCACCGGGGTGCCCACCTCGGTCGCGGCTTTCGTCGGCACCGCACCGCGCGGCGTCACGAACGTGGCGGTGCACATCACGAGCTGGGAGGACTACGAACAGCAATTCGGCGGCCTCGACCCGGCGAGCGACCTCAGCTACGCGGTCTGGCAGTTCTACCAGAACGGCGGCAGCGAGGCCGAAATCGTGCGGGTGACCGGCACCGCGCCGCCTGCTAGTGCTGATCAGCCAGCGGCCGACGACGCCACGTCGGCCAAGGCGGTGCCGGCGAAGATCCTCCTGCCGCCGAACGGGCCGACGCTCTACGCGCGCGGAGAAGGGGTCTGGGCCAACGGCACGCTGCTGGCGCGGGTCGACTACAACACCGCCAAGGACGACCTCAACCAGCTGTACAACCTGACTGTGCACGATCGGACCAGCAAGGTCACCGAGCAGTACCTCAACGTCAGCATCGACAAGAACTCCCCGCGCGCGTTGAAGAACGTCATCGCGTCCTCGGGACTGATCGGGTCGGTGGAGAACACCGATCAGCGGCCGACCGCGCACAGCTCCGACAAGCTGGAAGACGGGCAGGATCCGTTCCAGGACACCACGAAGAAAGACATCTGGTACACCGCGGCGGGCCAGGGCGCCGACGGACCGACGCCGAGGCGCGAGGATTACCTTGGCGACAAGGTCCAGCAAACCGGCATGTACGCCTTGCTCAAGACCGACATTTTCAACATGCTCTGCCTGCCGGGCGCACCGGGGCTGATCGGCGGTGCGCGGAGCGTGCTGGACGACGCGATCAAGTTCTGCGTGGACCGCCGGGCGATGCTGATCGTGGACCCCGATCCGCAGTGGCAGGCGCCGGATGCCGTCGCCAGGGCCGTAAAGGCGGACGGCTTCGTGATGAACAACGATTTCGCCCGGAATGCGGCGCTCTACTTCCCGCGGGTCAAACAGCCGGATCCCAAGCAGGAAAACTTCGTTCGTGATTTCCCTCCCTGCGGGATGATCGCCGGTACGTGGGCGCGCACGGACGTCCAGCGGGGCGTCTGGAAGGCTCCGGCCGGGACCGAGGCGACGCTGAACGGGGTCAGCGGTCTCACCGTCCGGCTCACTGATCTGCAGAACGGCGTGCTCAACCCGCTCGGCGTCAACTGCTTGCGCGGCATGCCTTCGGTGGGGAACGTGATCTGGGGCGCGCGTACTCAACGCGGCGCGGACGTGCTCGCGAACCAGTGGAAATACCTGCCGGTGCGGCGATTGGCGCTCTTCATCGAGGAAAGCCTGTTCCGCGGCACGCAGTGGGTGGTGTTCGAACCGAACGACGAACCGTTGTGGTCGTCGATCCGGCTGAACGTCGGCGCGTTCATGAACAATCTTTTCCGGCAAGGCGCTTTCCAAGGGCGTACGCCGAAGGACGCCTATCTCGTGAAATGCGACGCGACGAACAATCCGCAGAACGACATCGACCGCGGCATCGTCAACATCCTGGTCGGGTTCGCCCCGTTGAAGCCCGCCGAGTTCGTGCTCATCCACATCCAGCAGCTCGCCGGCCAGATCCAGGTGTAGCAGGAGGCAGACGTCATGTCCGAAAGCAAGACGAGACGGCGCGACCCGTACAAGAACTTCCGGTTCCGGGTGAAGTTCGCCGGCGGCGACTATCTGCTCGGGGTCAGCAAGGTCACCGGGTTCAAACGGAGCACCGAGGTGATCAAGCACCGCTCCGGCGGCGATCCGGCGACCAGTGCGAAGCTTCCCGGGCGCACCGAATACGACGCGATCACCCTCGAACGCGGCGTCACCGCGGACAAGGTGTTCGCGCAGTGGGCGAACCGGGTGTGGAGTTTCGCCAACTCCGGGCAGGGGCTGGAGACCTCGCTCAAGGACTTCCGCCGCGACCTCATCGTCGACGTCTTCGACGAGGGCGGCCAGAAAGTCCTGTCCTATCAGGTCTTCAACTGCTGGGTCTCGGAATGGCAGCCGGTGTCCGATTTGGACTCCAACGCCAACGCGGTCGCCGTGCAGCACATCAAGGTCGAGAACGAGGGGTGGGTCGCCGAGGAGGTTTCGGAGCCGCAGGAGACGTCCTTCGAAGACCCGGCGTGATGTTCACCGAAGCGAGCCTCCTGGATGTCTGGGAGGCGGCGCACGGGCTGGGCGCGCTGCGGCGGGCGCTCGCGCTGGCGGTGGCGGGCGGTGCGGAACCGGCCGAGGTCGGCGATCTCGCGGTGGGCCGGCGGGACGAGTTCCTGCTGGCCCTGCGGGAACGGTGCTTCGGGACCGCGTTTCCGTGCCTGGTGAGTTGTCCTTCGTGCGGCGAGGAGCTTGAGCTGGAACTGTCGAGCCGGGATCTGCGTCCGTCGCAAGTGGACGCTTGCGCGGTCGTGGCTGTCGACGGGTACGAGGTTGAGTTCCGTGCGGTGACGAGCCGGGATCTGCTGGCAGTCCACAGTAGACGGTCTCTGCTCGAACGGTGTGTGGTGACCGCGCGGTTAGGCGACCAGGAGGTGGAGCGATCCGAGTTGCCGGACGCGGTGCTCGGCGCGCTCCCGGACGCGTTGGCCGCGGGGGATCCGCAGGCGGACGTCCGGATCGACCTGGACTGCGCGGTGTGCGGTCACCGGTGGGCGTCTCCGTTCGACATCGCGGTTTATCTGTGGACGGAACTGGAAGCTTGCGCGCGGCGGTTGTTGTACGACGTGCACGCGCTGGCGCTCGCCTACGGCTGGTCGGAGGCGGAGGTGCTCGCGGTGAGTCCTGGGCGGCGCCGACGGTATCTGGAACTCGCGGGGACGATGGCATGAACGATTTCGTGGACCGGTTGCTCGGCCGGATCGACGCGCCGCCGATCCGGCCGCTCGTGCCGACGTTGTTCGAACCCGCCAGCCCGGTCGGGGCGGAACCCGGATTGCCGATGGGCACGTTCACCGAATCGGCCCGGAAGCCGGTGGTCGCCAAGGAAACAGAACGTGCCCGTGAGGTTCCGGGCCTCGGGCAGGTTATCCGGGAAACCCTGGCAACGCTTCCGGGGCCGGTCGAGCGCGTCCGCGAGAGCGAAGTGTCGCACACGGAACGAGTCGAAAGCGTCCATGAAACCCGGGTGCCGCAACCGGAACCATACGAACGAGTTCTCGAAACTCCGGTGCCGTCCCCGCAGGTGGTTGAGCGCGTCCGTGAGGTTTCGGAGCCGGGCGAGCCGGGCTCGGTGGTTCGAGAAAGCGTTGTCGAGTCACGGACGCACACCGAGCACGCGACCGTATCAAGCTCGGAGCGGGTCACTGAATCGTTGCGGGAGCGCGAAGTGCGAACAGAACGCCTGCAGCGAGAGACGACGGTACCGCAGCCAGCCGCCGCAGCGGAGCCAGAAACCGCCCCGACATCGCCAGAACCGGTCCGGGCCGCCCCGGTGCCGACGGTCGAACCGGTCCGGGCGCACCCAGTCGCGCGTCCACGGCCGGAACCTGGGCCGCAGCCGCAACAACAACTGCAGCAGCCCCTGGTGATCCGGCGACAGAAGGCACCGGCTCAACCGGACGTGCACATCAGCATCGGCCGGGTCGAGGTCACCGCCCGTCCGGTGCCGGCAGCGGCGCCGAAACCGCGGCAGGAACGGAAACCGTTGCTGAGCCTCGACGACTACCTCCGGGAGCGGGGATGAGTGACGCCAACGCGATCGAGGCGGTGACCGAGGCGCTGGTCCAACTGGTGCTCGAAGGCGCGCGCGAGGTCGAGAGCGGCGCGAAGGTCGAAGCGCGGCCGCCGCACGAGACGCCGGGGCCGAGCGGCGATCCGCAGCTGAACCTGTTCCTCTACCAAATCGGCATCGACGAGTCGCTGCGCAACGAGGATCCGGTAGGGCTGCGGCCCGGGGAGCACGGCGATCCGCAGCTGCCGCTCGTTCTGCACTATTTGCTCACCGCGTATGTGCCGGGCGGTGCGGACACCATCGCGCACCGGATGCTCGGCGGTGCGCTGCGGACGTTGCACGAGCATCCGCACCTCAGTCGTGCGCGGCTCCGGCAAGTGCAGTCGCCCAGCAACGTGTCGGAACAGTCCGAGCTGATCCGGCTGACCTGGCAGTCCTTCGCGGAGAAGGACATCTATTCGCTGTGGTCGGCGTTCCAGACCAGCTATCGGCTCACCGTCGCGTTCGAGGCCGGGCCGGTGCTCATCGACAGCCGCCGCCCGCCGCGTACGGCGGTGCCGGTGCTGCGCCGGGGCGCGCTGGACCGAGGTCCGGAAGCGGCGGCCAGCGTCGAATCGCCGTACCCGCAGCTCACCGCCGCGGTACCGGTCGCGGTCGGTCCCGACGGTCTCGAGCACGAGCAGGCGTCGGTGAAGCTCGGCGGTCGCGTCGTGCTGCGGGGTGCGAATCTCGATCAGGCGAACGAGGTCCGGTTGTCGCATCCGCTGCTGGCCGGGCCGGTCTCGATCCCGGTCGTACCGGGGAGCGCGGCCGAGGTCCGGTTCGAGCTGACCGGGCCGCCGCAGGCGTTTCCGGCCGGGCTGTGGTCGGTGGCGGCGGTGTCCGGCACGACGGCGACGAACGAGGTTTCGCTCGCGGTCGCGCCCGAGATCACCAGCGGGATGCCGATGACCGTGCAGCGCGACGGGACCGCCGCGGTGGTCCGGCTGGCTTGCCGCCCTCCGGTGCGGACCGGGCAGCCGGTGCTGCTGGTGCTCGGGTCGCGATCGGTGCTGGAGCGGCGTGCGGTCGCGGCGCAGCCAGAAGACCCGGTGACCGGCGCGGACCTGACCTTCGACGTGCCGGACGCGCCGGTGGGCACCCATCTCGCGCGCCTCCGGATCGGCGGGGTGGACAGCTTGCTGGTCGACCGCACCGGGCCGAAGCCGGTGTTCGACGCTACCCAGACGGTGACGATCTCATGACCTGGGAAGCGGCGAACGGACGCTTCCTCGCCGCGTCGCTGGAGTGGCTGCGGGAGGTGCTGCGGCGTCCCGGCGAAGAGGTCCCGACCGCCGCTGTCGAGGAAGCCGAGGCGATCAACCCGCCGCCGGCGTTGACAGTGCTGGCGGCGCGGCTCGGGTTGTCCCGGTTCGAGCGGGACACCTTGCTGTTGTGCGCGGCGGTCGAGCTGGATCCGTCGATCGCGGGGCTTTGCGCCGAGGCGCACGGCAATCCGCACATGGCGTATCCGACGTTCGGGCTGGCTCTTCGCGTGCTGCCCGATCCGGCATGGGAAGCCGTGTCGCCACAAGGCGGACTGCGGTATTGGCAGCTCATCGAGGGTGTTTCCGGGCAGGGCGTGGTGTCCGCGCCGCTGCGGGCGGCCGAGCGCGCGGTCAACTATCTGAAGGGGCTCAACAGCCTCGACGACCGGCTGAGCCCGCTGGTCACGCCACTGGCCCGCACGGAGTTGTCGGCCTCGCAGCAGAGGGTTGCCGAGGAAGTGGCCAGTCAGTGGGCGCTCGCCGGTCCGGTTCAGCTCACCGGTGCCGACGAGGCCGCGAAACGACAGATCACCGCACACGCCGCAGAGCTCTCCGGACTTGCCGCGTATCGACTTGAGGCTTCCGCGTTGCCCGCGCAGCCGGTGGAGTTGGACCTCCTTGCCCGGAGCTGGCAGCGCGAGGCCGCGTTGCTGCCGCTGGCGTTGTACCTCGAAGACGAGGGTGGCGCCCGGTTTCTCGACCGGATCACCGGACCGGCGGTGCTGGCGGTGCGGGAAGGCGGGCCGGGACTCCGGTCGATCGAGGCCAGTCCGCCGACGCCGGCGGAACGGGCGCTGGCGTGGCGGGAAGCGTTGGGGAGCGATCAGCCGGTGATCGACGCGCTGGCCGCGCAGTTCGCGCTCGACCTGCCGGGCATCGCGGCGGTGGCCGCGGTCGCCGGGGCCGATCCGGAGAAAGTGTGGCAGGAATGCCGCGTGCGCACCCGGCCGCGGCTGGACGGACGCGCGCAGCGGCTCGAATCGACGGCGAGCTGGGACGATCTCGTGCTGCCGGAGCAGTCCCGCCGGTTGCTCGGCGAGATCGCCGACCAGGTGGGGCAGCGCACGCGGGTGCACGAGACGTGGGGCTTCGGTGAGCGCGGCCTGGGCTTGAGCGTGCTGTTCGCCGGGCCGAGCGGAACGGGCAAGACGATGGCGGCCGAGGTGCTCGCGAACCGGCTGGCGCTGGATCTTTACCGGATCGATCTGTCCACAGTGGTCAGCAAGTACATCGGGGAGACCGAGAAGAACCTGCGGAAGCTCTTCGACGCGGCCGAGGGCGCGATCCTGTTCTTCGACGAGGCGGAATCGCTGTTCGGCAAACGCGGCGAGGTCCGCGACGCGCACGACCGGTACGCCACCATCGAGGTCGACTATTTGCTGCAGCGGATGGAAGCCCACCGCGGCCTCGCGATCCTGGCGACCAACATGCGCTCGGCGCTGGACACCGCGTTCATGCGCCGCCTGCGGTTCGTGGTCGAGTTCGCCTTTCCCGGCCCGGTCGAGCGGAAGACCATGTGGCAGAAGGCGTTCCCGACCCGTGCGCCGTGCGAGGGGCTCGACTTCGGCCGGTTGGCGCAGCTGCAGACGAGCGGCGCGATGATCCGCACCATCGCGCTCAACGCGGCTTTCCTCGCCGCGGCGGCCGGGTCGTCGATCACGATCGAGACTGTGCTGGCTGCCGCGCGCACCGAGTTCCGGAAGCTCGAGCTTCCCGTGCCGGAACGGGATTTCCGGCGGTGATCGAGGTCCGGATCGACCGGCTGGTGCTGACCGGCTTGGCTGAGGAGCCCGGTCAGCTCCGCGAGGCCGTGCAAGCCGAGTTGGCGCGTCAGATGGTGGCTGCCGCGCCGCGCCGGGGTTGGCGGGAAGCACAGCGGCGGGTCGTGGCGGCTCAGCTGGCGGAGGGCACGCTCGCGGAGGCGATCGCACGGTCGATTCACCACGGCATCCGCCAGGTGGCCGATTGAGCGGTGACGCCTCGGTGACGGGGTCCCGCCACGCTTGGGGGCAAGGCGTTCCGCCGTTCGCTGGGGAGGACTACGACGATGACCACCTTTCCGCAGAGCCTGAATCCCGTCCGGGGCGGGTTCGTGCTGGTGGATCCGGACAGCGGGCGGGCGTCGAAGACGATTCCGTTCCAGTACAACCCGGACACGCTCACCCGGACCCTGCAGGTGCAGGGCATCGGCGGCGAACCGGGCGACCGGCTGGAAGCGTTGCGGCTCAAGGGACCTTCGCACGAGTCATACCGATTCGAGGCCGAGTTCGACGCCACCGCGGCATCCGACAAGTTCCCCGACGGATTGTTCCCGGTGCTGTGCGCGCTGGAGAAAAGCCTTTCGCCGACGTACGCCCAGCTGCAGAACGAAGACCAACTGGCTGGGCAAGGACAGCTGGAAATCGTGCCAGTAGAGGCACCGCTGACGGTGCTTGTGCTGGGGCCTAAACGCGTGCTGCCGGTGCGGATCACCGACTTCAGCGTCGCCGAGGAAGCCTTCGACGCCGCGCTCAATCCGATCCGGGCCAAGGTCAGCATCACCGTCCGGGTGCTCACTGTGGACGATCTCGGCTACCCGCGTCCCGGCGATCCGGGAGCGCGCGCCAAGGGCGGAACGCTGTACCTGACGTATCTCCAGCAGAAAGAACGCTTCGCGGACGGGGTCAACAACCCGGTGACCGACGTCGGCGTGCCGACCGTCTAGGAGGTGCTTGATGTTCTCCGCGACCAGTCGTTACTACAGCCTGCCCACCGCGGTCTGCGACCTTCCGGACGGTCGTTCGGTCCGCTTCGTCCAGCGGCGGTTGCTGCCCCAGCCTGAGCAGCTCGCGCAGATCGGCGAGCGCGTGGTCAAACCCCGCGACCGGCTCGATCGCATCGCGGGCGAGGTGTTCGGCGACGCCGAGCAGTACTGGCGGATCGCCGACGCGAACCGGGCGATGGACCCGGACGCGCTGACCGCGGAGCCGGGCCGCCGGCTGCGGATCACGCTGCCGCCCGGGATTCCGGCGGGAGGGACCGGTGGGTAAGAGCTTTCAGCTGCAGTTGATGATCGGCCGCGTCCTCGCCGCGCCGGTCCCGCACGAGCTGATCGACGCGTTGCAGTCCGTGCAGGTCACCTCGTCCGCCGGCGAGCGCAGCGGGTTCCAGCTGACGTTCGCGGTGAGCCGGAAATCGGTGCTCACCCGGACGTTGCTGCCGTCCGGGCTGCTCGATCCGCCCGCGCGGGTCGTGCTGTCGGCGATCGTCGGCGGTTCGGTGGACGTGCTGATGGACGGCGTGATCACCCGGCACGAGATGAGCCCGGGCGCGGGTCCTGGCGAATCGAGGCTCACGGTGACCGGCGAGGACCTCACCGCGCTGATGGACCTGCGGTACGAGAAGGAGACCTTTCCCGGGTTGCCGCTGCACGTGCAGGTGCTGAAGACCCTCGCGAAGTACGCGATGTACGGGATCGTGCCCGCGCCGACGCCGGTGCTGCTGTGGGAACCGGAGCCGCCGCAGGTGAAAATCGACGGCCAGTCCGACACCGATCTCGGCTATCTCCGGGAACTGGCCCGGCAGGCGGGGTACGCGTTCTACCTGGTCCCGGGACCGGTGCCGGGCGCGAGCATCGGGTACTGGGGTCCGGAGATCCGGGCCGGGGTCGTGCAGCCCGCGCTCACCGTCGATTCCGGGACCGCGACCAACGTGGAATCCCTGTCGTTCAGTTTCGACGGAATGTCCGGGAAGCAGTACACGATCCGGATCCCCGAGCCGCACACCAAGATCGGGTTTTCCATTCCGGTGCCGGACCTCGCGTTGCTGCGCCCGCCGCTGGCCGCTCGTCCCGCGGTGGCCCTGCAGGAGCGGCCGTTGCCGGACCTGGACGGCCGGTCCACGACGGAGATCTTGTTGCGCGGCCTCAGCAAAACCGCGAAGGCCGCCGACGCGGTGACCGGGCAGGGAAAGCTCGACGTGCTCCGGTACGGCCACGTGCTCAAGTCCCGCGCGCTGGTCGGGGTGCGTGGCGCGGGCCTCGCGTACGACGGCCTCTACTACGTCAACCGGGTCACCCACGAGATCAAACGCGGCGAGTACAAGCAGAGTTTCGGACTGGCCAGGGACGGTTTCGTCCCCTTCTCCCAGCAGGTGAGCGCATGACCGAAGAAACGCGGTTCGACGGCACCTACCAGGGCGAGGTGGTGTCCAATGTAGATCCACTCGGGCTCGACCGGCTGCTCGTGCGGGTCGGCGAAGTACTGGGCGACAACGCCATCTGGGCACGGGCGAGCACCGCGACGCCGGGCATGAACGTGGTGCCGCTGATCGGTTCCGGGGTGTGGGTCGAGTTCCAGGGCGGAGACATCGGCCGCGCGATTTGGACCGGGTTCCGGCGCGACGTGGCCGAGGAAGGGCCGCCGATCGCGTCGAGCATCCTGCCCGGCGTGCCGCAGGTCGTCATCGGGACGCCGCTGACCCCGTTCGGCGTTCCGCCGCAGAACTACCTGCTGATCACCCAGCAACCCGGTCCGACCGGCGGCATCCAGCTGCAGATCCTGGGGCCGTCCGGGCCGTACATCAAGCTCAACGAGACCGGGATCGAACTGTCCTGCGGCCCCGGTCTGGCCTCGATCCGGCTGGCCGGGACCTCGGTCATCGTCAACAACGGCACTTTCGTCGTTCCGAACTAGGAGGTGCGGGCATGCCGGGGTTCTTGCTCCACAGCGGAATGACGATGACCTGCCCGCACGGCGGCGCGGTGACCGCGATCCCGGCCGGGCCGCCCGCGGCGCTGGTGAACGGAATGCCGGTGCTCACCACGAAGGACCAGCTGATCGTCGCCGGGTGCACGTTGACTCCGCCTTGTGCGACGGTGCAGTGGACGAACATCTCGTCTCTGCTGGGTGGCGGAACGCCGATGCTCACGCAACTGCCTCCGGCTGGCCAAGGCGGCGGTACCTGTCTCGGCTCTCTTTCTCCTGGCCCGCCGATAGTGCTTGCCATGCAACAGTTCGTCACGGGGAGGTGACCACTGTGGACATCGACTTCCCGTTTCATTTCGACCAGCGCGGCAGGGTCGCGGAAACCGGCTACGCGAACCACGTGCTCGACCTGATCGAGCAGCTGCTCTTCACCACGCCGGGAGAGCGCGTGATGCGCCCGGACTTCGGCTGCGGACTGCTGGACCTGGTGTTCGAGCCGAACAGCCCGGAGCTGGCGGCGGCGGTGCAAGCGTCGGCGGAAGGCGCGTTGCACCGCTGGCTCGGTGACCTGATCACCGTGCAGCACCTGGAGGTCACCGCTGAGGAAAGCACCTTGCGGATCGAGATCGGCTACATCCTCCTCACGACCGGCGAACGGCGCGAGGACGTCATCACCGGGAGGGCGGCATGATCGGCTGTGCGGACGAACGCCGCCGGGCGGACGTGCGCGTCGCGGGCGGCAACGGGATCGACTCGGTGGGCGTGAGCGACGACGGTCGTTCGCTCACGGTGGGATTCTTCGGCAAGGCACCGGAAGATCTGGTACCGGCCAACTTCCGGATCGACGGCGGACGACGCGTGACCGGGATCGCGGTCGTCGCGGTCGAACTGTGGGCGAGCGACGATCCGGACCTCGCCGACGCGGTGCGGCTGACGGTCGACCGGGCCGGAGATCTGTCGACCTACCGGTTGTCCATTGTGGAGTCCGGGCCGATCGGCAAACCGGGAACAAGGCCTTACCCGGGCTTCGATCCGCGGTACTCCTCTGTGGACTTCACGTTCGGCAGTTGCGGCGACGTGGACTGCGCGCCGGTCGAGGAAAGCGCGCCACCGGTAGAAGCAGCGGTCGAGATCGACTACCTCAGCAAGGATTACGCCAGCTTCCGGCAACTGCTGCTGGACCGGTTGAAGCTGACGATGCCGTCCTGGACCGAACGGCACGTCCCCGACGTCGGCATCATGCTCACGGAACTGCTCGCCTACGAGGGCGATCGGCTGAGCTACCAGCAAGACGCCGTGGCGACTGAGGCGTATCTGGACACCGCGCGGCTGCGGGTTTCCGTGCGGCGGCACGCCCGGCTGGTCGACTACCCGATGCACGACGGATGTTCCGCGCGGGCTTGGGTGTGTATCGAGGCGGACGAGGAGGTCCCGCTCCCGAAGGGGGCTTTCCGGTTCAGCACACTGCCCGGTATCTCCTTGAAGGAAAGCGATCTCCGCGGTGCTCCGGAGGTTTTCGAGCCGGTCCACGACGAAGAGGTCCGGCTGATCCCCGCGCGCAACCGGATCAGCCTGTGGACGTGGGGCGATCACGACTGCTGCCTGCCCGCCGGGGCGACTTCGGCGACCCTGGTGGACAGTGACCGGGCGTTGGGTCTCGCAGCGGGCGACGTGCTGCTTTTCGAGGAACTGATCGGCGTGCCGTCTGGTCTTCCGGCCGACGCGGACCACACGCACCGGCAGGCCGTCCGGCTGACGTCGGTCACCGAGACCGAAGACAAGCTGTACCGGCAAAAGCTGCTGGAAGTGACCTGGGCCCGGGAAGACGCGCTCACTTTCCCGTTGTGTGTCAACGCTCGTGGCGGACCCGAATGTGCCGAGCTCGAGGTCGGCGTCGCTCGAGGGAACGTGGTGCTGGTCGAGCACGGCCAGCGGATCGACCCGGAGTGCCACTGCGTTCCCGACCCCGCGCCGGACGAGCCGCAGTGTCCGCGCGACTGCGGCTGCGGTTGCGGCGGCGAGACCGAACCCGAACCTGGTTACCCGCCGCTGCCGGTGGTCGTTCAGCCGCAGTTGCGACACCAGCCGGTCACGCAAAGCGTTCCGTTCCCGGATCCCGCCGACATCGCGGCCGCGCAGGCGCGCTGGCTGGTGGGTCTTCCCGGCCGGATCCGCGCGAGGCTGACCAAGCTGTGGCGGAGTGAACTGTCCGAAGAGGACATCAGGTTCGTCACCGTGCTCTTCGGGGCCAAGCTCGTCAAGAAGCTGGACCTCCGCGAGCATCCACGACGCGCGCTGCGGTATCTGCTGGCGTGTTTCGACGACTTGCTGGAAACCAAACTGGAGCGGCTGAAAGACCTCGCCCGCCAGGCTCGCGCGGGATATGTGCTCACCGCGAAGAACGAGGGCTGGGAGGTCGGCCAGAGCTGGGGTGCGGACGAAGGCTCGAAGCTCGACGAGCGACGTGAGGCGTTCCGCGGTCCGGCAAGCATCGCCACCCGGCCGGATCCGCGCGCGGCGCTGCCCGCGGCGACGGTCACGGACCGGAACCACGGTATTTGGCTGCCACAGCGGGATTTGCTCGAGAGCGGACCGGCGGACCGGCACTTCGTCGGCGAGGTCACCGACACCGGCGCGACCGTGCTGCGGTTCGGCGACGGCCGCAATGGCGCGAAGTTTCCGTTGAGCGGGGAGCTCACCGCGGCACTGCGGGTAGGGACCGGACTGGCCGGGAACGTCGGCCGTGAAGCGATCAGCAGCATCATCTTCGACCGCACGGACGTGCCCGGCATCCGCAGCGTGCGGAATCCGTTGCCTGCCATCGGCGGGGTCGACCCGGAGCCGGTGTCCGAGGTACGGCTGCGCGCTCCGCAGGAGGTCCGCCGTCGTCTGCTGCGTGCCATCACGGCGGACGACTACGCGACGCTGGCCGGTGCTTCGCCGAGCGTGCAGCGGGCCGCGGGCGACCTGAGATGGACAGGCGGCTGGTACGAGGCACAGGTCGCGATCGATCCGCTCGGCACGGAGGTCGCGCCGACCTGGCTGCTCGACGAAACCCGCGCCGGACTGTACCGGTACCGCCGGATCGGCCACGACCTTTCGGTCTTCACCGCGACCCTCGTCCCGCTCGACCTCACGGTGCACGTCGAGGTGCTGCCCGACCACATCGCCGGACACGTGCGCGCAGCCCTGCGACGGGCGCTCGGCGCGTTCTTCCAACCGGACCGCCTCACCTTCGGCACCCCGATCCGGGTCGGCCAGATCGTCGCGACCGCGGCTGCGGTACCCGGGGTCCGGCACGCCGAGGTGACCCGGCTGGAGCGGCTGTTCGGCCCGCCCGGCACCGCACTCGCCACCGGAGTCCTCCCCATCGGACCGCTCGAAGTGGCGCAACTGGACGACGACCCGAGCCGGCCCGAAAACGGGCAGCTCACCCTCGACCTGGCAGGCGGACGATGAACTGCGCGCGCACCGGCCCGACCACCCCGGCCACGACCTACCAGCGCCCCGGCCTGCCCGCGCTGTCCCGGCGGGTCGGCACCTACGCGCGGTTCCGCCAGTCGATGCTGGCCCGGCTGGCGAGCCGGGCGGCGCTGGCCCCGCTCACCACGCGGGACCCGGACGACCCAGCGATCGCGCTGCTCGACTGCTGGGCCGTCGTCGGCGACGTGCTGACCTTCTACCAGGAGCGCATCGCCAACGAGGGCTACCTGCGGACCGCCACCGAACCCGAATCGCTCAACCACCTCGGCACTCTCGTCGGCTACACGCCGCGGCCCGCGCTGGCGGCGACCACCTTCCTCGCGTACACGCTGGATCCCGGCGCACGGACGGTCATTCCGGCGGGCACCGCCGCGAAGAGCGTGCCCGCTCAGAACCAGCTGCCGCAGACCTTCGAGACCACGGCGGAACTCCAGGCGCGCGAGGAGTGGAACGCGCTTCAGGTCGCCACTGCCGACCCGGTGGACGTCACCGCCGATACGGCCCCGGCCATCGCACAGATCGGGATCCAAGGCACCACCGCGGCGCTCAAACCGGGGGACCGGTTGCTGCTCCTGTTTGGCATGTTCCCGCCGGTGACCCGCGTGGTCGCCGAAGCGACGGCGGACTTCCCGGCCAACCGGACGACCGCGAAGCTGGTCACCACGGGCCTCGACGACCTGAACCAGGCGATCGCCCACCTCCTCGAGGTGATCGGCACCGCGCTGGAGCGAAAGCCCGCGCCGTCGGACTGGATCAACGACACGGTAACCGCGTTGAACAACACCCAGACCTATCTGGCCAGTCTCGGCGCCTCGGCCACGGTGACCCGGGTCCTCGCTCGCACGGCCTACCAGGCGAGCACCGAGTTGGCAGAGGAGGCCGCGCTCGCCCGGGCGCACGCGAGCTGCGCGATCCAGGACTGGTTCCGCGATTCCGTCGGGCCGGTTTCGGACGCGACGGACGTCTTGCTGACGCTCTGTACCGCCGCGTTGCGCGAAAATGATCCGGAACTGCACTATCTGAACAACTTCGCCAGAGCACTGTTCTGCTCGCCGCCGGGATACCGCTTCGACGGCAGTGGCGACGGCTGCGGATGTGGCTGCGGCTCCGGCACCGACTGCGACCGGGCGGCGGCATTGGCCGGGCTCACCCCGGTGCTGCCGTGGCTGCGGCGCGAGCCGTCCCGGCCGCCGCGCAAGGCGGTCGATCTTCCGTCCACAGTGGACCAGCTGTTCCACGCCGGTTCCGACGTGCACCCGAAGCTGCTCATCGAGGCCGACCCCCGGCTGGGACCGAACCTGCACCACGCGTGGGCGAACGAGCAGATCGCGAAGCCGCCGGCGCTGTCCGGTCTCCAGGTGCTGCGGACCAGGGCGGTCGCGATTGCCCGCCCGGCCGGTGAGCAGGCGGATCCGGCAGGCACCACGAAGGTGTGGCTGGACGCGGTGTACGACGGCATCGCCGGCGGCAGCTGGGTCGTGCTCGAATCGCCGGACGGCAATCGGTCGGCTGCGCAAGTGACGTTGGTGGAGCTGGCCAGCGTCGACGTCACCGTTCCGGGAAAGTCCGAGTCGATCGGGAAAAAGCAGGTCACCAAGATCACGGTGAACCGGGTCGTCTCGCCGGTTCCGGGGGCGGGCACGGTCGTCTGGGCGCGCGGCGAAACGCTCACCGCGATCGGCGACCCGATCACCAAGGACGTCGGAGGCGCCGAGATCGAACTGTCGCGGGTTTACGACGGGCTGCGGCCGGGCCGGTGGCTGGTCGTGTCCGGAGAACGCACCGACGTGCCGCACACCAGCGGGATCCAGGCCGCCGAGGTGACGATGGTCGCCGGGATCCGGCAGCGGGTCGAGCCGACCCGCCACGGCAGCCGGGTCCGCACGTTCCTGTCGCTGGCCACGGAGTTGTCCTACCGGTACCGCCGGGACACCGTGACCCTCTACGGCAACGTCGTGGAGGCGGACCAGGGCGAGACCCGCACCGAGGTGCTCGGCAGCGGCGATCCGGGCGTCGCGAATCAGGTTTTCCAGCTGCGCCAGGCCAATGCGGGCAACCCGCTCACGTTCCGGCCGTCCGCCAACGCTTCCGGCGCGGAGAGCACGCTCACCGCTCGCGTGGCCGGCGTGCGCTGGCACGAAACCGAGGGGCTGGTGTGGTCCGGGCCGACGGGTCACGACTACGAGGTCTCCGTCGGCGCGGGCGGTACTCGGACGCTTCGGTTCGGCGACGGTGTCCACGGCGCGCGCATTCCCGCAGGGGTGGAGAACGTGACGGCGGTTTACCGGATCGGCGCGGGCCACGACGGGAATGTCGCGGCCGGGCAGATCAGCCAGGCCACCGGACGGCCGCCGGGCGTGCGCGCGGTGACCAATCCCTTGGCGTCGGGCGGGGGAGCGGACGGCGACGGACCGGCGGACGCCCGGGCATCGATCCCGCTGCGGATGCTCGCGCTCGACCGGCTGGTGTCGATCCGCGACTACGAGGACTTCACGCGCGCGCGGGCCGGGATCGGGAAAGCCAAGGCAGTCAAGCTGTCCGACGGCGGACGGCGGGTCGTGCACGTGACGGTCGCGGCGACCGGGGACGCGCGGATCGACTCGTCCTCCGGTTCGGTGGCCGCGTTGGAAGCGGCGTTGGCGAGCTTCGGCGATCGCGGCGTCGAGGTGCGGGTCGCGGTGCGGGAACGGGTGCTGCTCGTGCTGCACGCCGGGATCAAGGTGCTGCCGGACTACTCGTGGGAGCTGGTGGAACCAGCCGTGCGCGCCGCGTTGCTCGACAGGTTTTCCTTTGCCCGCAGGGAACTTGGCGAACCCGCGTTCCTCAGCGAGGCCTTCGCCGCGATCCAGGCCGTGCCGGGGGTCGACTACGGCGCGATCACCGTGTTCGACGGCATCGGCGGCGACGTCACGCCGATCGAACTGGCGACGGTCGCGGACCGGCTCACCGAGGCGAAGCCGTGCGTCGGGGCGTCCGGGGCGCGGTTCGAGGAGGTTTTCGACGAGGTGGGCTACGTGAACTCGTTCGGCGAGGACACGTTGACGACGATCGCGCTCCGGCACGGGCTGACGGTGGACGAACTGGTCCGGCTGAACCCGGGGGTGGAGTCGACGAGGCTGGAGTGGGGGCAGAAGTTGACCGTGCACCGCGGAATCCGGCCCGCGCGGCTCGCCGTGCTTCCGGCGGGAGTGCCGGAGGCGCTGATGTTGGTGAGGATCCCATGACTCGCAATCCGGACCGGCTCTACGACCTGATGCCGTCGGTCTACCGGCGGCGCGACGAGGAGAACGCGGGGCCGCTCAAGGCGTTGCTCGGCGTGATCACCGAACAGGCCGACCTGATCGGCGCCGACCTGGACGCGCAGTACGCGGACTGGTTCATCGAGACCTGCCAGGATTGGGTCGCGCCTTACCTCGGCGATCTCGTCGGGTACCAGATCCTGCCCGGCGCCGACGAAACGCTCGCGACGGGCTCGGCGGCGGCTCGGAGGCTGTTGTCCGCTCTCGCGCCTCGTCGCGACGTCGCGCACACCGTCGGCAATCGGCGGCGCAAAGGCACCTTGGCGTTGCTGGAACAACTCGCCGCGGACGTCGCGGAGTGGCCCGCGCGGGCGGTCGAATTCCGGCAGCTGCTTGCGGTTTCGCAAGCCGTCCGGCTGCACGGCCGAGACCCGCGAGCGGACCGGCGAAGGCTGACCAGGGGACAACTGGCGGACCTGCACGGAGCCGACGCGCTCGACCGGCTCGACGGACCGTTCGACGAGCTGGCGCATTCGATCGACGTCCGGCGGATCACCTCGCATCGGGGGACCGGCCGGTTCGGCATCCCGGAGATCGGCCTGTACGTGTGGCGGCTGAAGCCGTATTCGATCACGCGCGGGCCCGCGTATTGCGAGGACCGGGCGCGGACCCGGTTCACGTTCAGCATCCTCGGCAACGACACTCCGCTGATCGTCTCCCCGGTGCGAGAGCCGTCGCCGACCCATATCGCGGATGAGACAAACGTGCCGGTTTTCATTCGGCGGCAGGCATTTGCCGAGCGACCGGCAGTCTACTATGGACCCGAGAAGAGCCTGTGCGTCTATCTCAGCGACGGGAAGCCGATCCCGCTTGCCGACATCATTCCGGCGGATCTGTCCGGATGGCGTTACCGGCCCGCGCACGGGAAGGTAGCGCTCGACCCGGTGCTCGGCCGGATCGCCTTCCCCGCCCGGCAGGCCCCGGAATCCGGGGTGTGGGTCGACTATCACTACGGGTTCTCCGCCGACATCGGCGCCGGTGAGTATCCGCGAGCGCCGGAAACGGCGAAGCACGTCTATCGCGTCGGTCCCGGGCACCACGAACTCGTCATGGAAGCCGTCGAGGAGTGGCAGCGGGACAAGGAAACCGACAAGACGGCGCGCAAGGCGGTCATCGAATTCACCGACAGCGGGGCGTACCAGGAACAAATCAAGCTGGTGCTCGACCGCGGCGATTGCCTGACCCTGCGGGCGGCGAACGGAATGCGTCCGGTGCTGCGCCTGCTCGACTGGAACAGCAACCGGCCGGACGCGCTGCGGATCATCGGGACCGACCGCGGCGCGAAGGACGATCCGCTGCCCAAGGTCGTCTTCGACGGGCTGCTGATCACCGGACGCAGCGTGCAGGTGCACGGTCCGGTCGGACAGTTCGCGTTGCGGCACTGCACTTTGGTGCCGGGATGGTCGCTCGACGCGCAGTGCTGTCCGGAACACGAGGAAGAGGCGAGCGTCGAACTCACTGACACGCCAGCTTGTCTCTGCGTGGACCGCAGCATCCTCGGCACGATCCTCGTCACCGCTGACGAAGTGCATCGCGAACCCAACCAGATCCGGCTCACCGACAGCATTCTCGACGCCGCCGGACCCGGCCTCGCCGCGCTGTGCGGTCCGGACGACGGCTGCGCGCACGCGGTGGTCGACTTCCGCCGGTGCACGGTTTTCGGCTCCGTCTTCGCCCACGCCGCCGGATTGCTCGAAAACTCCATTATGGACGGTCGGGTGCGCATTGCCCGCCGGCAGGACGGCTGCGTGCGGTTCTGCTGGCTGCCGGAGAGTTCGCGCACCCCGCCCCGATTCCATTGCGAGCCGGAGCATTCCGGCGATCCGGTCCGCGTCGTCCCCCAGTTCGCCTCCGTCCGCTACGGCGCCCCGGGTTACGCGCAGCTCGCGCGGTCCGGGCCGGAAGAAATCAGCCGCGGCGCGGAGGACGGTTCGGAAATGGGGGTCTTCCACGACCTGTTCCACCCGCAACGCGAGGACAGTCTCCGGCTGCGGCTCGCCGAGTACACCCCGGCCGGCACGGACGCCGGCATCCTGTTCGCCACTTAGGAGACCGCCATGCAAGCCGACTTCTCGCGCCGCACCTTCGACTCGCTGAAGCACTTCTCCGCGGTGCTGGCGCAGCAGGGCCGGGTCCAGCTCGACGCGGACGCGAACGAGCAGGCCGCGATCCTGCTGCACCAGCTGCGGACCACGGTGGCCGACCTGCTCGGCCAGTCCGCCGCGCCCGCCGGGGCGCACGGATTCCGGATCGATCCGCATCAGGACCACGCGAAGATAGCCGACCTGAATATTTCGGCTGGCCGGCTGTACGTCGACGGGCTGCT
Source organism: Amycolatopsis sp. NPDC004079 (assembly GCF_040610415.1). Taxonomy (NCBI): domain Bacteria; kingdom Bacillati; phylum Actinomycetota; class Actinomycetes; order Pseudonocardiales; family Pseudonocardiaceae; genus Amycolatopsis; species Amycolatopsis sp. NPDC004079. Next base: position 36,453 of record NZ_JBEXMH010000054.1, read on the forward strand.
GGTCGAGAACGACGAGGCCACGAGCTACTGGACCCAGCCCGAGGGCTACCTCGACCAGGAGAAGGACGAACTTCCCGAGACCGGGCCGTTCGTGGTGTACCTGCGGGTCTGGGAACGGTTGATCACCTCGTTGCAGGATCCGGCGATCCGGGAGATCGCGCTTGGCGACCCCGGACCGGACACCGCGGCGCGGGCCAAGGTCGTCTGGCAGGTGGCCTGGTGCGCGGGACAGACCGTCGACGATTTCGAGACCTTCCGGAAATCCCTGAATCCGGAGCCCGGTCTGCTTGCCGCCCAAGCGAAACACCCGGGCGACACCGACGCCTGCCATCTGCCGCCGGAGGCGCGGTTCCGCGGTCAGGAAAACCAGCTGTACCGCGTCGAGGTGCACACCGGCGGCCGCGGGTGGACGGATTCTGTGCCCAACAAGGGTTTCCGCCACACTCTGCACGGGGCGACCTTCAAGTGGTCGCGGGAAAACGCGTCGGTGGTGTTCCCGATCGTCTCGGTGTCCGGTGCGACGGTGACGCTCGGCACGCTGGGCCGGGACAGCAAACTGGACCTGGACGTCGGCGACTGGGTCGAACTGCTCGACGACGCGGCCGCCACCCGCGTCGCGGACGACCTCCCGGCGGAGGACCGGCCCAAGTCCGCGCCCGCACTGCGGAAGGTCATCGCGATCGACCCGGCGGACCGGCTGGTCACCCTCGACGACGAACTCGACGAACGCTGCGGCCCCGGTTCCGACGCGGACCTGCATCCGTTCCTGCGCCGCTGGGACCACCTCGCCCCGGACGACAGCGAGGACGGCGCGGTACCGCTGGTCGAGAACACCTGGATCGACCTGGAGGACGGCGTCCAGGTCCGGTTCGAGGCCCCGCCGAGGTCGTCGGCGGAGGTCGCGGCCGGACAGCCGGGCACGTACCGGCGCGGAGATTACTGGCAGATCCCGGCCCGCACGGTGACCGGCGACGTCGAATGGCCCCGCGACGACGACGGCCCGCGTCCGGTCCCGCCGCACGGGGTCGAGTACCGCTACGCAGTGCTGGGCGTCCTCGACGGGGACGGGAAGGTGACCCATCCGCCGGACACCTTCGAACCGCTCTTCCGGCCGGGATCGAATCCCGTCGCACCCGCGCCTCCCGCGGAGACCCCGAAGAAGGCGACCGTGATCGACGCACCGCCGCCGGCGGCGCATCCGACTGATCCAGTGGTGTTCGCGGCGGAGAAATCAGCCGGTGCGGCCACCGGTGCGAAAGCCGTTTCCCCGGCGCCGAGCCCGACTCACGCGACGGGCACCGCAGGCGCGGGCGGCAACGGTTCGGCCGCATCCGTCGTCCCGGCGCGCGACGTCGCCACCGAACCGGATCTCCCGGACGCCGCTGTCACTTCGCCGAGCACCGCTGTCACTTCACCCACCGCCACAGTCGCTTCGCCGACCACCACCGAGCCGTCCGCACCCCAGACCACACCCGCCACCGAGCCGGAGAAACCAGCCATGACCCAACCGACCAAGCAACCGACCACGCAACTCGGTGACCACTTCACGTCCTGGCTGCGCACCGTCGTCCCCGGCCTGTGGTCGGCGCTCGTCGCGTGGCTCGTCACGCTGGGCCTGCCCGCTTCGGTGACCGAGGCGGTGTCCGGGCTGGGCAACCAGGTGATCGTCCCGGTCGTGCTGGCCATCGTGTACGCGTTGCTGCGGCAGCTCGAACCGCGGATGCCGCCGTGGCTGACGCGAGTCCTGCTCGGCTCCAACCGGCCGCCGAGCTACGCCGAAACCGGGGCGGACCACCATGCGCTGGGCTGACTACTCCGCCGGCGCGCCGGGCCCGGGGTCGCTCAAGGCGGCCGGTTTCGGCGGCGTGATCCGCTACGCCGGGCTGGGCCGCGGCACGAAGCGGCTCACTGGCCGCGAATACCGGAACCTCGTCGGCGGCGGGGTCGCCGTCGCGCTGGTCGTCGAACTGGGCACCGACGACGCCTGGGGCAGCGGCACCGACGACGACTTCGCCCGCGGCGCCGCGTTCGGGCGGGCGGGACTCGCCGACGCGCGCGGCATGGGCATCGCGGACTCGGCGCTGATGGCCTGCGCCGCCGACTCCCACGCGGCGGCCTACCAACTCGACGACGTCGTGCGGTTCGCGAGCGGCTTCGCCAGCGTGGTCGGCCGGAACCGCGCCGGGTTCTACGGGTTTTCCGAGACGCTGCGCGCGGTGCACGACGCCGGGGTCGTGTCGTGGTACTGGCGCTGCGGTTCGCGGCCGACGGCCGCCGAGCGGACCTGGACGCATCTGTGGCAGCGCAACGACGGCACGGTCAGGGTCGACCGGATCCCGTGCGACATCAACGAGCAATACATCCCGCTTCCCGGCGGCGGCACCGGGTCCGCCCCCGGCAACGACGAGGAGACTCTGATGCTGATACCCGCAGCCCCGAACGGCGACCACTTCTACATCCCGCTCGCGGGCCGTCCGCCGTACCTGTACCTGTTCGCCGGATACGGCGACACCATCGAGATCAAGCAGATGGACTTCGTGCGCTCGACCAAGGAAGGCACCCAGGGCGATTTCGTGCCCGGCGCGGAGATCCGGAACTTCACGTTCCTGTCCGACCGGCCGGGCCCGCTGGACCTGCGCAGCGTGGCCGCGGCCGGCGCCATCGGCATCTCGATCTGGTACCAGGCAAAGCATTCCTTCACCGCGTACGTCGGCTGAGGCTTCGGCAGGTGCCCCCAATGTGGCATTGGGTGCATCTGACGCACCGAACGCCACATTGGGTGCATCCCACGCACCCAATGCCACATTGGGGCGGCGGCGCCGGGGCCAGTTCAACCGGGCAGCTGGGCGCCGTCCGGGAAGTCGGTGGACCGGCTCAGCTCGGCCCATTCCTCGATCTCCTTGTCGACCGCGGCGCGGCCGTTGGCGACGAGACGCAGCGCGTCCGAGCCGAGGACCAGGTGCGCGGGCGGGTGCGGGACGTCGAGGATGCGCAGCACGGCCTCGGCGGCTTTCCGCGGGTTGCCGAGCTGTTTGCCGCTGGCCGCGAGACGGTGGTCGCGGACCGGGTTCATCACCTGGTCGTAGTCCGGCACGGAACGGTCGGTGCGGACCATCGACCGGCCCGCCCAGTCGGTGCGGAACGATCCCGGCGCGATCGCGGTGACGTGCACGCCGAACGGCGCGACCTCCTTGCCGACGGTTTCGAGAATGCCTTCCACGGCGTACTTGCTGCCTTGATAGAAGGACGTGCCGGGCACAGTGATCAGCCCGGCCATCGAGGTGACGCCGAGGATGTGCCCGCGCCGCCGCTGCCGCAGGTACGGCAGAACCGCCTTCACCGTCGCGACGACCCCGAAGACGTTCACCTCGAACTGCGCGCGCAGCTCCGCCATCGTCGACTCTTCGAAGACGCCCTCGTGGCCGTACCCGGCGTTGGCGATGGCGACGTCGATCGGGCCCACTTCGGCCTCGATCTCGTCGACGGTCCGGAACACCGCGTCGTCGTCGGTGACATCAAGGATGCGCGCGAGGCATTTCCCCGGCTGGAGCTGCTCGAACGCCTCGGCGTCGGCCTGCTTGCGGACGGTGCCGACGACGGTGTGCCCGGCCTGGAGCGCGGCCTCGGCGAACGCGCGGCCGAGACCGGAGCTCGCGCCGGTGATCAGGAAGATCTTGGTCATGAAGCAAACTCTACACCGCGTTGAGAAAAATCTGCACAGCGTCAAAAATAGTCAGCGTGATAGAACGTGCAGGTGGAAGAGCGAGACACCCGCCCGCGTCGCCGGACAGCTCCGACCAAGGGAGACCTGCGCGAACGCGCGATTCTCGACGCGGCGGAGCAGCAGCTGAACTCGACGGGCGGGGCGTGCATGACCGTCGCGACGATCGCGCAGGAGGCCGGGATCACCCGGGGTGCGCTCTACTTCTACTTCGGGTCCAAGAACGAGGTGCTCGCCGCGCTGGTCGAGCGGACGGTGACGAAGCTGCGCACCGAGGTCGACGCGGTGGACGCGGCCGCCGCGGCTCCCGGCGACGCGGTCCGGCAGGGGCTCGAGCAGACCGCGCGGATGTGGCGCGAGCACGGCACGGTGATGCGCACGGCGGTTGAACTGTCGCCGTCGGTTCCGGCGATTGACCAGGCGTGGCGTTCCGCGGTGGTCGCGCTCGCCGACACCATGGGCGGGGTCGCCGAGCGCGCCGGACTGCCGGCCGGAACCGCGGCGGAGGTCGCCGCCGCGCTGGTCTGGATGACTGAACGCGTCTTCTACCAGGCGGTTGTCGCCGACAGCTCGCTGGACGACGCGGCGGCGACGCTGACTCGGGTGTGGCTGGCGGCGCTCGGCCTCGCGGCCTAGCCCACCGCGATGGCGACCTTGCCGCGCGGACGTCCGCCGGCAGAGCCGCCTTCGACCAGCGCGTGCGCTGACGCGATGTCGGCCAGCGGCAGCACGGCACCGATTACCGGCCGGAGCTTGCCCTGCTCGATCAGCCGAGTGAGGGCTTCGAGCTTCGCGCGGCCGGGGCTGACGAAGAGGAAGTGGTAGGTCGCGTTGACGCCCCACGCGGCGAGCAGGTTCTGCGGCTCGGGAATGTCCACAATAGACACGACGCGACCGCGATCGGCGAGTGCTTCCGGGCTGCGAGCGAGGGTGTCTCCGCCCACGGTGTCCAGCACGACGTCCACCCCGCCTAGAGCGCGGACCTGTGGCACGTAGTCGCCAGCCGAGAAGTCGATCGCGGCATCAGCGCCCAGTCCGGCGACGAACTCGTGGTCCCGCTCCCGCGCGGTGGTCACCACCTCGGCGCCCAGCGCGCTGGCGAGCTGGACGGCGACCGAGCCGACCCCGCCCGCTCCGCCGTGCACCAGAACCCGTTCCCCGGCCCGCACCGCGGCGCGTTCGACCAGCGCCTCCCACGCCGTGATGCCCACGAGCGCGAGACCGGCGGCTTCGACGTGCGACAACCCTTCGGGCTTGCGGGCGACCAAGGCCTGGTCGACCACGTGGTACTCGGCGTAGGTGCCCTGCCCGGCGAATACCGGCGCCAGGTACCAAACCTCGTCGCCCGGCTCGAAGTCGCTTGCTCCAGGACCGGTCTCGACGACCACGCCGGACACGTCGTTGCCGATCACCGCGGGCAGTGCGACCTGGTCGCGGTAGTCGCCGCGCCGGGTCTGCAGGTCGAGCGGGTTCACGGACGTGGCCGCCACGCGCACCAGCACCTGGCCGGGCCCGGGAACGGGTCTTGGCAGCTCACGGGCGGCGAACGCGGCGTCCGCGGCACCGAAGCGGACGAGTTCCACCACCTGCGTCGAAGTCGGCATGCGGCGAACATAGATCTACATATCGCGAATTGTCAATATGAGGGTGCGGGTTAGGATCGTCCGGTGTTCTCGGAGGCGGAGTTGCTGGCGGTGTTCCGCGCCCTGTCCAACCCGACCCGCCGCCAGCTGCTGGTCTGGCTGAAAGATCCGATGAGCTTCCCCGGCCAGGAGCCCGAGGACGTCGAGGTCGGCGTCTGCGTGACCGACATCCAGCAGCGCGCGGGCCTCGGCCAGTCGACCACCTCGCAGTACCTCGCGATGCTGCGGCAGGCGGGCCTGGTCGTCGCCACGCGGCGGGGCAAGTGGACCTACTACCGCCGCGACGAGGAGAACATCGCCCTCCTCCTGGAGACCCTGCGCGACGTGTTCTAGGCCGGGGTTGCGAGGCCCGCCGAGGTCCTGCCCGCGCGGACCGGGCGGGGGCGACATTGGGGCAACGATGGCTCTCCGCGGAACTTCCGGGCAACGTCATTCGGTGCTTCACGTCTTTGGGGTTAGAGATTCGCCAAAGACACGGGGAGCGCACAATGGGATTCACCGCGATGAAGTCGATGAAGCTGGTCATGGTCGGCGGGGCTGTCGCCGCGACCGCGTTGCTTTCCGCGTGCAGCGGAAACAGCGTCGACGGAAATGGTTCCGCGGCGAAGAGCATTTCCGACGCGGCGGCGGTCAAGCAGGGCCCGCAGGGCGGTTCGGCCGGTGCGGCGGGCACCGCGGCCACGGCGAACGGCGACGTCAACTGCAGCAAGCTCGGCGGACAGGTCGGCCCGGCCGGCGGCAAGCAAATGGACCTGATCGCGGTGGAAAGCACCAACGGAAGCATTCCCGGCTGCACCGAAGCATTCAATGTGATGACGAAGTACTACGAATTGGCTCCGTCGCAGGGCGAAGGCCCCGGCCACCGCGTTCTCGGAATCGAAGGACACTGGGACTGCGCATTGGGCGCGGAAGAGGAATTCACCCAGGGCGTCGTGAACTGCGGCAAGGACGGCGGCTCCGAGTTCATGATCAAGACCGCGCCGACCGCGGGCAAGGGCTCCGGCCAGCAGCCCGCCGCCCCGACGCGCCGCTTCCCGAACACGACGCAGACCGTGCAGTTCACCGGGTTCGACCGTTCGGTCAACATGGCCCAGTTCCAGCTGATCACCTGGAAGAAGGGCGGCGCGGACAACGGCCACTACGTGCCCGTCCCCGGCGACGGCAAGACCTACCGGCTGCCGGTGAGCAAGACCGCGCAGGTGTTCGGCGCGGCCGAACTGTGCCCCGGCGGCGACGTGGCCATCGACCAGCAGGGCCGCGGCACGAACCCGTGCACCGAGCAGGCGCTGATGGAGGCCCTGACCGGCCCGACCCCGCCGCTCGCCGAGATCCACGTCGACAAGAACGACAACATCGACGTCGCCAAGGAGCTTTACCGCCCCTGAGCGGATGACTGACGCGAACCGGCGGCCGGTACTCCTGGCCGCCGGTTCGCGCTATGCGTCGAGTTTCTGTTGTCCGGCGTCGAAACTGCGCAACGCGGCACCCACGGCTGCGGCGACGGTGATCTCGTAGACCTCGTCTTCGCGGTATTTCGTGGCCAGCTCAGCGAAATCTCCATCGGTGAGCCGGTAGGACGCGTCACGAACCTTCGCCGCGAACGGCTGCAACGGCGCGGGCAGGCCGTCCCCGGTCACCGCCGCGCCGCGAAGCGCTTGATCGGTGACCGCAGGCGCGGCGAACACGGAATACCGCATGTTCTCCACCGGATCCTCGTGCGTGCCCGCCGGGCCGTCGGCGAGCAGGAAGCCCGGGAACCGGTACCCGAACCGGTGCAGGGCACGGGTTCCGCTCTCCAGCTGACCTTCGCGAAGCACGAAACCGAACGCGTTCGCGAGCCGGTTCACAATGTTCCACACCAGGTTCACCCGCAGCGCCTCGCGAATCGCCGCCGGAGGAAGATCCGGCAGCACGATCTCGTCCGGCTTCAGCGTGACGGTCTCCAGAAACGCCCGAACAGTCCGCACCTCCGGCCGCGCCGCGTCGGGTCGCAAGGGATCGATCTCGCCGTGTCCGGCGATCCGCGTCAGCTCCGCGTGCGAGTCGACGCAGAACGGGCACTCGTGCAGCAACGCCGTTGACATGGCGAGAAATTCACGTTCCCCGGCCGTCCAGTACGACGGGCCGCGCATCGCCGGAGCGGTGAGATCCAGCAACGGCCGGGTGAGAAAACCGGGACGGTACAGCAGCATCTTCACGATGTCCGGCGGCTGTTTCGACGTGATCGACAGGAACAGCCTGGCCCGCAGGCGATGTCCGTTGTCGAGAATGGACAGTCTCATCAGGACTCCAAGGTGGCTAAGCGGCCTGCGAGGAATCGCCGGTCGGCTGGGTTGACGGCGAGTTCGTGCGCGCGCCGGTACGCGGCCGTCGCGTCGGCGGTCCGCCCGAGACGGCGGAGCAGATCGGCCCGCGCGGCGTGCAGCAGGTGATACCGGTCAAGGCCTTCGATGCCGTCGATGAGCGCCAGCCCTTCCGACGGGCTCGTGGCCATGGCGACCGCGACGGCGTGGTTCAACGCGATCACCGGCGAGGGATTCGTGTCGTACAAACGGAGGTACAGCCCGGAAATCGCAGCCCAGTCGGTGTCCGTCGCGGAACGAGCCTGCGCGTGCTGGACGGCAATAGCGGCCTGCAGCTGATACGGCCCCACCATCTCGAAACGCAGCGCACGGTCCAGCAGCCCGACCGCTTCGGCGATTTCACCGTGGTCCCAACGACTTCGATCCTGGTCTTCGAGCAACACGACATCGCCGTCCGGCGTATGCCGGGCGGCGGCGCGCGAATCGTGCACCAGCAACAGCGAAACCAGCCCGAGCGCTTCGGGTTCGTCCGGCATGAGTGTCGCGACCAGCTTCGCCAGCCGGATCGCTTCCTGTTGCAGCTCACGATCTCCGAAAGCGGTGTAGCCTTGAGTGAAGATCAAGTACACCACCGCCAGAACCCCGGACAGTCGTTCGGACAGCAGATGATCGGGCGGGACCGCGAGGCTGATCCCGGCGTCGCGGATCTTCCGTTTGGCCCGCACCAGCCGCTGCGCCAGCGTCGCCTCGCTGACCAGGAACGTCCGCGCGATCTGCCCCGCGGTCAGCCCGGCCACGGCCTGCAGCGTCAACGCGACGCGGGCTTCCTCGGCGAGCGCGGGATGGCAGCAGGTGAAGACGAGGCTGAGCCGTTCGTCGCCGATCTCGAGCAGGCGGCTCTCGGTCGGCTCCGCGCTCGTGGCTGGTTCCTCGAGTTGAGCGAGCTTCTCCTGGCCGCGGCGGGCGCGCCGGAGCCGGTCGATCGCGCTGTTGCGGGCGGCGGTCAGCAGCCACGCCACGGGGTCGTCCGGCGGCTCGTCGCCCCAGTTGCGCAGAGCGAGCGCGCACGCGTCCTGCAGCGCGTCCTCGGCGAGTTCGAAGTCGCCGAGGACGCGGACCAGCGCCGCGAGCATCCGGGCCCGGTGCTCGCGGTAGGTCTCCCGCAGCAACGCCGAGGTCATGCCTGGTGAGACAGCCCAGGCACCCCGGCGACCGGCCGCACCTCGACGGTGCCGACCTCGGCCATCGGGCACAGCGCGGCGAGTTCGAGGGCCTCGTCGAGATCGCGGCAGTCGAGGACGTAAACGCCGCCGAGATGCTCGTGGGTCTCCAGGAACGGCCCGTCGGTGATGAGCGTCTTGCCCTCGCGGACGCTGACTGTGGTCGCGGTGTGCTCGCCCTGCAGCGGATGCCCGGAGACGAACACCCCGCGCCGCCGGCATTCGTCGGCGAACGCGTTCACCCTGGCCAGTGCGTCCGGGAAGGCCGGATCGCCGGGTTCGGGACGGTCGCAGTTGTAGATCACCAGCAGGTACAGCATGTGTGTCCTCCGAGGGCCGGTCCGGCGTCGTCGCAATGGAAGACGAATGCGTCGACCGTAACTCGACAGCGCGGGGGAGGCTTCCCGGAAAAACGGAGAACGGCGGGCCCGGGGGAGCCCGCCGTTCTCTTCAGGAGGGGGTCAGCCCTTCTGCCACAACGCTGGCGCGTTGGGCGGTTCCCAGCCCTGCTGGGCGGTGTGGCCCTGCAGGCACACGTAGGTGACCCCGTTGTAGGTGACGCGCGTACCGGCGGGGTACGCCTTGCCGGTGGCCCAGGACGTCCCTCCCGGCTGCCCGGTCGGCGGTCCCGTGGTCGGTCCGCCGGTCGGCGTCTGCGCGACGTTCAGCACGAAGTCGAACGCCGCCTCCTTGGCGTTGTTCGGGGCGTCGCGGACCGTCATGAGCAGCCGCGCGTCGAAAATCGTGTCGGTGTTGTTCCGCGGCTCGCCCGGGAAGTACAGCTGCGTCGTCAGGATCGGCTCGTTGGGGGCCTGCACCTTGACGTGGATGTGCCGCGTCCGGCCGGGGTAGAGGCCGGGCACGATCGTGGTCAGCTTGAACTCGCCGAGGTCGTTCGTGTACTGGTGGCCGCGGAAGTTGTAGCCGACGTTGTCGTACGCGCCGTTGTCGTCCGCCTGCCAGAAGTCCAGCAGCGCGCGGCTGATCGGCTGGCAGGCCGTGCCGAAGACGTACCCGCTCACAGTCAGCCGCGTGCCCGGGGTGCTCCCGTCGACGAGCACGCCGCGCTCGGGCGAGCCCGGCGTGAAGTACGGGCCCTCGGTCTGGTCGATCGTCGGTTCGTCGCCGTCGTGGCAATACGGGGTGGGCTCGACCTTCTGGCCGCCCGCGAAATTCGTGCGGGCGAGCGCGGGTCCGCCGACGAGGGCGACCGGAGCCGCGACTCCGGCGGCCAGTGCGGCCTTCAGCACTGTCTTGCGGCTGAACTTTCTTTCTTCGTCCATGCCTGCTCCTCGGTGGGGGCTCGGGATTCCCTTCGACGGTAGGGAGAAGATCAGCCCGCAGCGATGGACGGAGTCATGCAGTCGTGGTGAATCTTCGGGGCGGCGTCGCCGGTGCGGCGGAATCCGCCGGGGCTCAACCCGGTTTCGCGCCGAAAGAACCGACAAAAGTAGGCTGGATCGGCGAATCCGACGCGGCTCGCCACCTGCCGCACGGACAGATTCGTCCGCAGCAGGAACCGTTTCGCCTCCTGCGTTCGCGCCTCGCGCACCAATTCCGCCGCCGTACGCCCGGTTGCCGCCTTGACGGCCTCGGTGAGGTAGCCGGGAGTGACGCCGAGCCGTTCGGCGTGCGCGCGCACCGACCACAGGCCCAGCTCGGATTTTTCCGCCTGCTGCGCGAATTCCGCCGCCACCGCGCGGGCGCGGGCGGGTGCGGGCGCGGCCGGAATGCCGGGAAGTCTTCCGGCGCGCACGATCAGCACGTGCAGCAGCGCGCGCAGCACGGATTCGCCGTCCTCGCCGCCGCGCCGGAATTCCTCCTCGAGTTCCGCGATCAGCCGCGCGGTCCGGTCGTGCTCGGGCCCGTCCAGTTGCAGCCACGGCCGTTCCCGCAGCCTGCGCAGGGTTTCCCGGTCCGCCGGATGGTCGAAGAGGAAGTCGTCGGTGAACAGCACGACCGATCCGGTGAGCCCGCTCGCCTCCCAATGGTGCACCTGGCCCGGCGTGACGACGCCGAGGTGCGGCGGGCTCAGTTCCCACCGCGTCAGGTCGACCACGTGCGCGCCGGTCCCTCCGGTGACGAGCACGATTTCGTAGAATGTGTGCCGGTGCGGGAATTCGGCGCGCGACAACGGTCCCACCGCGTCGAAAGAGCCGACCGCGAACGGCACCGCGTCGGGCGCGGGCACCTCGAGCCGGTGCAGTGGAAGTTCACCGGTTTTGACCGGTCTGCAGCACATTCCCGGGGGCACCGTCGTCCCTCGCATCAGTCCGTCCTTTTCGCCGGTTTCGGAACGAAAAGTCTAGACCAATTCCCGGGCGAATGCCTCCGACGGAAGTATCAGTAACTCGGTGGAGTGACGCTCACGAGGAATCGGGCGGTGGTCCGGCCGTCGTTGCGGAAGCGGTGCGGGATGGCCGAATCGAAGTGGCAGCTGTCGCCGGTCTTGAGCACGTGCGTCTGCTCGCCGACCTGGACGGTCAGCCGTCCGGCGATCACCACCACGCATTCCTCGGACGGATGCGAACGCAGTTCGTCGGACGAGGCGCCGCCGGGCTCGAGCACGCCTTCGAGCACTTCGAGCTTCGCGCCGCCCGGCGACGCGCGGGTGTAGGTGATCGCGTGGTGCGGCGAGGAGATCCGGTACCGGTCGTCGTGCCGGATCACCGCGACGGTCTCCTCGTCCGGCTCCTGGAACAGGCTGAACAGCGGGATGTCGAGCACCTCGGCGATCCGCCGCATGGTCTCCAGGCTCGGGTCGGTCACGCCCCGCTCGACCTGGCTGATCAACCCGGTCGACACTCCCGCCTGGTCGGCAAGCTGGCGCACGGTCAGTCCGCGCAGGGTGCGGAACTCGCGGATCCTCGTCACGGTCACCCGATCATTATCATCGAACGGCGCTCCGGCGCAGGTCACCGGCCTCGGCGGGTCCCGCTGGGCGGTCCCCCGCGCCGACCTCGATCGCGGTCTTCGACGGCGGCCGGGTCACCAGGCTGACCGCCACCGTCACGATCAGGTTGACGACGAGCGCGGGCAATCCGACGACGGTTCCGGGCGGCATCGTGGGCGCGACGAGCGAACCCAGCGCGGGCACGCCGACGATCAGCCCGCCGCACAACGCGCCTGCCGCGAGCCCTGGCGCGGTGACCCGTCGCCACAGCATCGAGAGGAACAGCGCGGGGGCGAGTTGCCCGACGGCGCTGTACACGTTTGTCATGATGCTCAACAGTTTTTCGTTGCTGTGTGCGACAAGAAGTACGGAAAGCGCAGTGAAAACGAGAACGCCCACGCGCATCGCAGTCAGCGACGAAGCCCATTTCTTCGAGCGCGCCCCGAGCACATTGCGGGTGAACAGACTGCTGGCCGCGAGCACCAGCACCGCGGTCGGCACGAGCGCGACGAGAATGCCCGCGCCGCCGAGCAGCCCGATGACCCATTCCGGATACTTCTCGCGCACGAAAATCAGCAGCGACGCGTTGGCCTGCTTGTCGGTCAGCTTCGGCAGCGCGAGCACCGCGGCGAGCGCGATCATCACGATCAGGACGTAGAACAGCGAGTACAGCGGCTGGACCACCTGATTGCGGCGGATCGTCGCGACGTCCTTCGCGCTGTAGGACACCTGGAACATGTGCGGCAGCGCGAACGAGCCGAGCGGCGTGAGCAGCAGGAAGCTCATCCACCACCAGGTGGTCGTCGCGGTCGACCCGTGCAGCCCGGGCAGCGTCGCGCCGCTCGGATGCGCTTGTTTCATCGCGTCGAACACGCCCATGGGACCGCTCACCCCGGCCGCGTTCGCCGCGCCGATCGCGACCACGAGCAGGATCGCGATCAGCAGCACGTCCTTGACGATGGCGGTGAACGCGGCGCCGCGCATCCCGCCGACCAGCACGAACCCCGCGACCAGCACGCCGCCGGCGATGACGTAGACCAGCGACGGGACCTCGCTGCCGAACAGGCTCGCCAGGATCAGGCTCAGCCCGGTCAGCTGGACCTGGGCGTACAGCAGCAACGCGACGATGCCGAACGCGGCGACCAGGCCGCCGAACCAGCGGGCTTCGAAGCGGGCGGTGAAGTAGTCGGCCATGGTGACCAGGCCGTGCCGCTTGCCCGCGCGCCAGATCTTGGGCACCACCCAATAGCCGACCGCCGCGGTCAGCACGACTGTGCCGAGCACGTAGAACCCGGGCGCGCCGTTGCTGAACACGCCTTGCGAGGCGCCGAGCAGCGCGAAGGTGGTGAACGTTTCGCCGACCAGCAGGAACCAGAACAGCCAGGTGCCGAACCGGCGTCCGCCGACGGACCATTCCTGCAGATTCATCGCCCGCCCGCGCGCGGCGGCGACGGTGCCCCAGACGATCGAGCCGACCGCGATCAGGAGAGCGAGCGCCAGTGCCATCGCTACACCCGGTCCAATTCGCCGCGGCGGCGGTCGATCGCGTAGACGAGACCGATCGCACCGGAACCGATCAGCACGCCCGCGGTCATCCACACCAGCAGGAACGGGATCGAGCCGAAGACGTAGTCGATCCGGTTGACCAGGGGAATCGCCGCGACGCACCACGCGAACGGGACGACGAGCAGAAGCCAGTGCCAGCGGCGTTTTCTCGGTCGGGCCATTGATCGCTCCTCAGCTACCCACGTCGCTGTGTTCAGCCTGGATGAATGGGCATCAGTGTGAGCGATGAACTGTGCCGCGTCAATGACGACGATCGGGTGGACGCAAGAGAGACTTGCGCAGTGGAAGTGCTGACTGTTCACTGTGGCTAATGGCAGCTCAACGCATCTCCGCGGAGGCAGGCATGATTTTCACCGCCGCACGACTGCTGACCGACGCGTCCGCCCCGCTGATCCACGACGCCGCCGTGGCCGTCTCGGACGGCGTGCTCACCTATGCCGGACCAAGGAATTCCGCCCCCTCCGGCGACGTCACCGATCTCGGCGACGTCACCCTGCTGCCCGGCTTGATCGACTGTCACGTCCACCTCTGCCAGGACCCAGGTTCTGGCGAGGTCACCCTGGAAATGTCCGCCGACGACGATGCACTGAGCCGCCGGATGATCGCCAACGCACAACGATTGCTGGACGCAGGAGTCACCACCGCCCGCGATCTGGGCGCACCCGGCACCCTGGGCACCCGCGTACGAGATTTCCTCGCCACCACACCGGAAGCCACCCCGCGAATGCTCGCCGCGAACGCGCCGATCACCGTCACCGGCGGCCACGCCGCGTCGATGGGCGGCGTCGCGGACGGCGTCGACCAGGTCCGCGCTTTGGTCAAACAACACTTCGACGACGGCGTAGACCTGATCAAAGTCATGACCACCGGCGGCTTCATGACCCCTGGCAGCCATCCGTCGGAAGCGCGCTACACCGTGGACGAGCTAACCGCCTTGGTGGCTGAGGCGCACTCTCACGGGTTGCCGGTCACGACGCACGCTCTCGGCGTCGAAGGCATCGAACGAGCCGTACTCGCCGGTGTCGACTGCATCGAGCACTGCGGCTGGGTCACCCGTACTGGCACCGAATTCGATCCCCGGATCGCCGAGATGATCGTCGCGCGCGGCGTCGCCGTCAGCCCGACCATGAACACCGCTTGCACCGCAGCGGATTACATGTGCCCGTGGGACGAACGCGACGCTGTCGTCGGCAACCTCCGCGCGCTGATTTCCTTGGGTGCCACCATTGTCGCCGGAACCGACGCCGGAATCCCGTTAGTCCACTTTGAACGCTACGCCGACTGCCTGGACACCTTCGCCGAAGCCGGAATGACTCCCCGGCAAGCAATCGCCAGCGCCACTTCAGTGGCCGCCCGCGTCTGCGGTTTGGCGGACGTAACCGGTCGCCTTGCACCCGGCCTCCGCGCAGACATCATCGCGGTGGACGGCGACCCAACCGAGTCTTTAGCGACCTTGCACCACCCCCGTTTCGTCATGGCCGACGGTCTCCGCCACGAAATCCGCAGCACCGACCCGGGAACCGGAGACTCCGCGGCCCGGGACCGAATCCGCCGGAACCTCGAACAGGGAGCCGGACGATGACCCCGCGCCCCGCGTGAAGACCCGCCCGTCTCGTGATTGACTGGCTGGCATGGCCGTACTTCCGCATCCGGGCGCTCGGGGTCTCCAGTGACCTCCGAACCGGCTGCGGCCACTCGTCCGCGCAATCGCAAGCAGCTCATCGTCGAAGCGGCGGGCCGGGCCTTCAGCGAACGCGGCTACCACGCGGCGTCCATGGAAGAGATCGCCGCCGCCGTCGGAATCACCGCGGCGGCGCTGTACCGGCACTTCCCGAACAAGTACGCCCTGTTCACCGAATGCGCCAACGTCATGGCAGACCGACTGGTCGCCGCCCTGGGCACAGTCCCGGCCGACGCCCCCGCGGACGAAGTCCTCCGTCCGTTGGCCCACGTAACGGTCGCGCACCGCGAGTCCGGCGGCCTGTACCGCTGGGAGGCCCGCTATCTCGACCGAGCGGACCGTCGCGTCCTGAGCGCCAAATTCGCCCAGGTCGTCGCGCGCGTGACGGACGTGGTGCAACCGTCGCCGGACGCGGACCTCCGTGCCGTAGCGGCACTCGGCGCGATCGGTTCGATCACCATGCACCACACGTCGATCGCCCACCACCGCGCCGAGAACCTGCTGACCGAATCCGCCCTGCGCCTGGCCACCGCAACGACCACCGCGCCCGCGCCTTCGGTCGCGCTGCCCACTCAGCCCGTCCCGCGAACCCGGCGCGCGCAGATCCTCGCCGCCGCCGTCCCGCTGTTCGAGCGCGACGGATTCGCCACCGTCACCAACGCCCGAATCGCCGAGGCCGTAGGGCTGGTTCCTTCCGCCCTCTACCGCCATTTCCCCAACAAAGCCGAAATCCTGGCAGCCGCCTGCCTGCAAGCCGCCGGGCTCCTGTCGCAAGCCGTAGAACAAAACCTCCACGGCACCACCGGCGCGGAAGCCCTGCCCGTACTAGCCGCGACCTACGTGGCCTACAGCTTCGAACACACCGCCCTGACCAACGTCGCCGCCGCCGAGTTAGGCGGCCTGCCCGCCGCGTTGCAACGCCCGCTGAACCTCGCCCAACGCGAGCACATCGCTGTGTGGGAACAACAACTTCGCCTGGCCCGCCCGGATCTGGACGCACACCAAGCCCGCGTGCTGGTGCACGCGGGCTTCGGCGCGGTAGTCGAAACCGGCCGGCGGCTGCGGTGGGAGGACACCCCCGACCACCGCGCCGCCGTCACCGGTTTTCTGCTGAGTGCGCTGGGACTCTAAGCACCCGGCCGATTCGCCGTGGGAAGCGTGATCGGCGTCTGTGTCGGCGACGTCCCGTTGTTGAGGTACAGCATCGAAATGCCGCGCACGAACTGATCGAAGAGGGAGAAACTGCCCGGCATGATCTTGGACGCCCCCTCCCTGAACGCGACATACGCCGGCCACTCGATCCGGATCAGTGCCGCCTGCGCGTAATCCCGGGGGAGCCCGAGCCAATCGCCCATCTGGTCGTTGAGGAGATACCGCACCAGTTCATTGACGAACCCGGAATCAAGCCCGAGCGTCGGCTTCTCGATATACCCGAGCAACGTCTTCGCCAGGCTGACCCCTTCGTCCGTCGGCCCGAGCACCGGCCACAACATCTGCTGTGCCTGCGCTTCCGCGTCCGCCCAAGTCTGCGGGATGAACTGCTCCTGGACGCCAAGCAGGTGCAGCGCGACCTGCCAAGCGTGCAAATCCGCGTCCTGCTCCGCCGTCGACAACGCGATGTTCCACTTGAGCATGTTGCTGCGCGCGAACGTCGCTACTGAATGGAACGTCCGCAAAATGTCGCCATTGCTGATCGGCTTAGGCTGATCAGCTCCGTCCTGGTATTTCGCGGACGTGGGCAGCAAATTCCGCACGACAGCGTGCACCAGCCGCGTCTTGTTAGCTGTAACGACGAAATGCCCGTCCGGTGCCCAAGCTTTGGAATTATGCAGGTCGTACCCGAAGGTGAACGTCTTGGCCGCCCGCTGTTTCATGTCCGCGCCGCCAGCCGACCAGTAAACCGCCCGCGCCTCCCGCGGAATGACGGTGCTCATGATCCCGCTGCCAAGAGTCTCCGAGACGAACAGATAACTGCTCAGCCGGGTATAAAGCTTCTCCGACGCAGCAAGCTTGGCCGGATCCGCCCACGACGGAAGCTTGTTGACCTGCCGCAGATACGCGACCACATAGTCCGGCATGCCAGCAGGCAACGGCGCGTTGTTGTCGATCCAGCTCTGCCAAGCCGTATTGACCGCGGGAATCCTGCCCTCGGCCAGCAATGCCCTGGCCACCGCGTCCGCCGTGTCGTCCCAGACCTGGAACGGATCGGCCCCCGTCCCGCTCCCGGCGATCGACCCCTTGCCCGACCACGCCCACGCAGTGCCGGTGGTGCCCGCCATGCCCGCGATGCCCAACGCCGCGCCGAGGGTCAGCACCTTCCTTCTGCTGAGATTCTCCATGTACTTGTCTGCCTCTCTGGTAGGCGTCGTTGCCATCCCATCACCGGCCAGGGGCTGCTCGCCGCCCCGTGTCGACAGTCTCGGAAGAAGTGATTTCTCATTAACATAACGGCGCCGGTCGGCTGGTGGCAAGAGGTGTCGCCGCTCCGGATCGCCAAGTCGGCGAGGACATGCCGCTCTCGTCGGAGCCATGGCACCGGCCGAAGTAGAAGGCCGCGGTGGGGTGCGGAGGCGGGAACTCCGGCGGCCGGTCCGGGCGAATCAGGCCGGGCAGCTTGCGAGCGCAGGCTCAATGCCGCCGCTTCTTGCGGGCTTTCTTCGGGGACCGGGAAATTCCGGCCAGCGGATGCACGGTCGCGTGCCCAGGTCGCCGCCGCGTGAATACCTCCCGCAGTTCAGCCAGGCCCGCCTCGTCCGGATGGCCGGAGGCGAGCAGGTTCGCGGTCAGACCGCGGGCCTCGTCGGGAGGGATCGCGGCGAGTGCGTCCGAGACCGCGTCGAGGCCACCGGCCTCGAGCAGGTGAATGAAGTGCTCGGCGATGCCGCGCAGGGCTTCCCCCTCGCCGAGTTCCTCCATCGTGAACTCGCCGTCGTCGATGAGGAGCTGCACCGCGATCGGTCCGAGCAGCGGGTCGTGACGCAGCTTCCGAAGCACCGCGGCACCGTCGGGAACACCCTGAACGAGCACGTCGAGCATCGCCCGCGCACGCGTGCGGAACGGGGAGCGGCGGATAGCGTCCAGCAGCAGCGGCAGCCCGTGTTCCCGCCCGCCGTGGACGGCTAGCCATCCGGCCAGCTCCGCTTTCGCGGCCTCCGGGGTGTAGTGCTCGGAGAGCGTGCCTAGCAATCCGGCGGGTTCGGCGTCCGACAGCTCCCCGACCAGCGGTGCGTGGCGGCCGGCGGCGATCAGGCCGACGCGGACCGCCCTGGCCGCCAACGGGGTCAGCGTCACCAGCTCAGTGGCTCCGGAGGACAGCGCGGTCCGCAGGCGGGCATCGGTGTCCGGAGGGAACCCGGCGGGCCCGTCCGGGCCGAGATCGGCACGGAAAATCGGGTCGGGCACACCGGTCGCGAGCGTGACCGCGCCGAACTCCGCGAGTGTGGCGAACACCCGGCGCAGGTCGGCGCCGACTCCGTGCCGCCACTCCGCCTCGGTCGTCTCGTCCAGGTCCGCGTACCAGATGGTTTCGAGGAAGGACAGCCAAACGGTTTCCTCGAGCCGGACCACCGGCATCGGCTCGGGAAAGCCGTAGAGGGTGTTGAGAATGTCGGGCAGCACCACGTCGATGATGTCGCCGAAGATGACGGTGTACTCAGGTGCCCAGTGGTTCCCGCGCGTGACGAGTTCGGGGGAGGGCAGGCTGCCGAACGCCGCGGTCCAGAGGGCGAGGCTGTCCCGAAGCAGCTTCGCGTTCTTCGCGACTCGCACCAGCTTGCCCTTGACCACGCGGAGGACGCGGATCTCTTTCGCCAGCTCGACCAGACCGGCCAGGACCGGAAGATCCTCGCTGCTCTGGGTCCGGTAGGTGTGGTCGCCGATCTGCGGATCGATCCGGTCGCCGGTGCCCAGCAGCTCCACCAGCTCGCGGGCATCGGCCAGTTTGAGGTTGCCTTTCGAGGTCAGCGCCCGGCCGTCGCCGACCCATTCGACCAGTGCGCGCAACCGGGCGACGACCGGCGTCCGCTCGGCGGCCGCGGCGAGTTCGGCGTCCGGCGGAAGCGACACCGGAAGCTGAGGCACGGCCCGCTCTGGCAAGCCGCCTCCATCGAGGAGGTGCCGCGCCGTGATTTTTTCGAGCACTTCGGCGTTGTAGCCGACCTCGCCCGCCCGGACCTTGTCGAGAAAACGTTCCATCGCCACGTCGTCCGCGGGATCGACTCCGTGCCGGAACGCGGTCATCACCCAGAACTTGGCCACGCCGAAGTTGAGCTCGTCGGCCATCGCGGCGGCGAAACCGGCTCCGGCTTTCGTGATGGCCGCGTCGAGATCCGCGAGCGGGTCTCCGGCAGGGTCGGCCAGCCCGGTCGCGTGCACATAGCGCAGGAACAGCCGCAGGTTTTCCGGGACGTGGCCCGCCTCCTCAAGGGGGACTGACAGCGCCCGGGGCGCGTACGACAGCAGAAATTCTTCGACCAGGCCGGCGGTCCAGTACCCCAGCCGCCCGTCGATGCTGCAGTGCCGGAAATTCAGTGCCGACCCCAACGCCAGCGGATCGAGGTCTTCGTGCTCGGCCCAAGCCGTGCAGCGCCGGATCAGCAGGTCCTTGGCCGCCTCGAACGCTTCGGAGTCCTCGGGTTCGAAGTACATGCGCATCGCGGTCTCAGCGTCCTTGTCGCAGGTCGGGGTCGGGGTTTTCGGCAATGAAGCGGTCCGCGGCTTCCTGGCTGACCAGTGCTTTGCCGCTCAGCCGCATGACGCCCGTTCGAGGCTCGACGAGGCGGCGGAGTTCGCAGGCGCTCTGGTCCTGCAAAGCCTCCGCGATCCGGTCGAGGTCGAACCGGTCCAAGGCGAGCACGTGGGCAGGGTAGGGGGTCCGTCGGCTTCGGTGCCGTGCCCGGCCCCGAAACGCCGGCGAAGGCGTTCGTTCAGGCGCAACAACCGTCGGGCTTGGCGGCACTGTCGGAGCCGAACGCCGGCGAATCCGCCTTGACGGTGTAAACCTCCCAAGGCTCCCGGCCCGGCCCGTGCACCCACACCTTGTCCTGCACCGCGTAGCAACAGGTGGTGTTGTCCTCGGTCAGAGTCTCCAGGCCCTCCCCGGTGAGGCGCTTGCTGGCCTCGTTGACGTCGTCCGTCGACTCGACCTCGACGCCGAGATGGTCCAAAACGGTGTCCTGTCCAGGCTCGCCCTCCAGGAGCACGAGCTTGAGCGCGGGTTCGGTGACGGCGAAGTTGGCATAGCCGGGCCGGAGTTTGGCGGGTTCGACGCCGAAGAGCTTCGAGTAGAAGTCGATCGAACCTGCCAGGTCTCCGACGCGAAGCGCGAGCTGAACGCGGGCCATCCGTCCTCCTTGAATAGATGTCTGTCGAAACAGGATGGGACCTAGATTGCTGTCTATGTAGAGATCTGTCAAGATAGACGAATGTCGAAGCAACTGCCGCTGGTCGCGATGGACGCGTGCTGCTCCCCGTTGGCGCGCGAGCCGCTGACGGCCGACCAGGCCGCGGAGCTGTCGAAACTGTTCAAGGCGATGTCCGACCCGGTGCGGCTGCGGCTGCTGTCGCTGATCGCGTCCCACGCCGGCGGGGAGGCGTGCGTGTGCGACTTGACCGACGCGTTCGACCTGACCGGCCCGACGATTTCCCACCACCTGAAGGTGCTGCGCGAATCCGGCCTGATCACCGGGGAACGGCGCGGCACCTGGGTCTACTACCGGGTTCACCCCGAAGTGCTGGCCCGGCTCTCGGCCGTGCTGGTCCCGGGCGGCGCGGAGGCGCTGGCATGACGGCGGAAGCGGGCGTCGTCGGCAAACTGTCCACTTTGGACCGATTCCTGCCGGTGTGGATCGCCGTCGCGATGCTGGCCGGGTTGCTGGCGGGCCGGTGGATTCCCGGCTTGGGCGAGGTCCTGAACGCGGTGCGGGTCGACGGGATCTCGTTGCCGATCGCGCTCGGGCTGCTCGTGATGATGTACCCGGTGCTGGCGAAAGTCCGCTACGACCGGCTCGGCGGCGTGACCGGCGACCGGCGGCTGCTGTGGCCGTCGCTGGTGCTGAACTGGCTGATCGGCCCGGCGCTGATGTTCGCGCTGGCCTGGCTCCTGCTGCCCGACCTGCCGGAATACCGGACCGGGCTGATCATCGTCGGCCTTGCCCGGTGCATCGCGATGGTGATCATCTGGAACGACCTCGCCTGCGGCGACCGGGAAGCCGCCGCCGTGCTGGTCGCGCTGAACTCGATGTTCCAGGTCGTCATGTTCGGCGTCCTCGGCTGGTTCTACCTCGCCGTGCTGCCCGGCTGGCTCGGCCTGCCGCAAGCCGGTTTGAGCGTTTCCGCGTGGCAAATCGCCAAGAGCGTGCTGGTGTTCCTGGGCATTCCGCTGCTCGCCGGGTACCTGTCCCGTCGGCTGGGGGAGCGCGCGAAGGGACGAGCCTGGTACGAATCCCGGTTCCTGCCGAAGGTCGGCCCGGTCGCGCTGTACGGGCTGCTGTTCACCATCGTCGTCCTGTTCGCGTTGCAAGGCGACCAGATCACCAGCCGCCCGCTCGACGTCGCCCGGATCGCGCTGCCGCTGCTGGTCTACTTCGGACTCATGTGGGCGGGTTCCTACGCGCTCGGCAAGGCGGTCGGCCTGTCGTACGAACGAACCACGACGCTGGCGTTCACCGCGGCGGGCAACAACTTCGAACTCGCCATCGCCGTCGCGATCGCCACTTTCGGCGCCACGAGCGGACAAGCGCTCGCCGGAGTCGTCGGGCCGCTCATCGAAGTCCCGGTCCTGGTCGCACTGGTATACGTGTCTCTCGCGCTTCGACGCCGCTTCGCTGCCGCGCCCGTGGAGGTTTCGCCATGACCACCCCTGAAGTGCTCTTCGTCTGCGTCCACAACGCCGGACGCTCGCAAATGGCGGCCGGGCTGCTGCATCATCACGCGCGCGGCAAGGTGGTCGTCCGCTCTGCCGGATCCGCGCCTGCCGACACGGTCAATCCCGCCGCGGTCGCGGTGATGGCCGAACTCGGCATCGACCTGTCCCGCGAATTTCCCCAGCCCCTGACCGCCGAGGGCGTGCGCTCGGCCGACGTCGTGATCACCATGGGCTGCGGCGACGCTTGTCCCGTGTTCCCCGGCAAGCGTTACCTCGACTGGAAGCTCGACGACCCGGCGGGCCTTCCGGTCGAGCAGGTCCGCCCTATCCGGGACGAGATCGACCGGCGGGTCCGGGCTTTGCTCGCCGAACTGGTCAGCTGACCCTTTCATCGTCTATCGTCGATGGACGATGAAGGAGGGTGCCGTGCTGGACCGTGCCGCTGCGGAGACCTATGCCGGATGGTTCCGCGCGCTCGCGGACCCGACGCGCGTCCAGATTCTGCACCTGATCGCCTCCGCGGGCCGTTCGCTGCCGGTCGGCGAGATCGTCGAGCAGGTGAGCGTGAGCCAATCGACTGTCTCGGCGCATTTGAAGATCCTGGCCGAGGCCCGATTCGTCCTGGTACAACCGCACGGCACCGCCCGGTTGTACCAGGTCAACAAGCAGTGTTTGTCCTGCTTCCCCAGCGCGGCCGACGTCGTCATGGGCCGCGCTGCCGTCCCGTTCGCCGACATCGCCTGCGAGGTACCGAGATGACGTCAGACCAGGACGCGATCCTTGACCGCTACGCCAATGCCGCACGCCGAGCGCTGGCAGGCGAAGCCACCGGCCTGCTGTCCGGAGCCGAACGACTCGGCGCGGTGCACTACACCGAAGAAAGCGTCCCCGAAGCGGTGGCAGCCACCAGTCTGGGCTGCGGAAACCCGCTCGCGGTCGCCGATCTGAGGCCTGGCGAAACTGTCCTCGACCTTGGCTCCGGCGGCGGCCTGGACGTACTGCTTTCCGCCCGTCGCGTCGGGCCGGAAGGCCGCGCCATCGGTCTCGACATGACCGACGACATGCTCGCCCTCGCCCGCCGGCACGCCGCACAGGCGGGGCTCGAGAACGTCGAGTTCGTCAAGGGCACGATCGAGGCCATTCCCTTGCCGGACAACGCGGTGGACGTCGTGATCTCCAACTGCGTCATCGCCCTGTCGCCGGACAAACCCGCTGTTTTCGCGGGGATCGCGCGCGTTCTGCGTCCCGGAGGCCGCCTCGGCGTGACCGACCTTCTCGCCGAGGAAACCTTGACCGACGCGGAGCGAGCCGCCGCTGACGAGGAATGTCTCGGCGGGGCACTCACAGCCGAGGATTACCGAGCCTTGCTTCACTCCGCGGGCCTCGTGAACGTGGACGTCCGGCGTACTCACGAGGTCGGGAACAAGCTGTACTCGGCAATCCTTCGGGCGGACAAGCCTTCAGGCTGACTCGCTCACTGCCGCAGCAACGGCCCCACTCCCGGAACCCGGGTGATCTCGTCCGCGAGAAAGTCCCGCAAAAGCCGAACCCGAGCCAACTCAGCCCGTTCAGGAACGACGAGCAGATTCAACGGCAACGGTGCACAGCTGTACCCCGGCAACACCGCCTGCAACACCCCGTCCCGAAGAAGATCGTCAACCAACCACCGCGGCACCGGCGAAATCCCGCGCCCAGCGACGAGCGCCTCCCGCGCAGCCAGCCCGTGATCGACGCGCAGCCGAGGCTCGAAGGCCGCGACGTGCGCCGCCCCCTCTTCGTCGATGAGCGTCAGTTCATGGCTCTTCGCGACACTCGTCCGCCGAATCACATCATGCGAAGACAGATCTTCCGGCGACTCAGGCGTCCCGCGCCGCGCGAGATAGTCCGGTGAAGCGACCAGGATCTGATGCGCCACCCCGAGCGGACGCAGCCGCAGTTCGCTGTCCGGCTGAGGTCCGATCTGGATCGCGACATCCACGCCGTCGCGGATCAGGTCGGACCGTTCGTCGGTGAGGACGAAGTCGACGCGAATCTCCGGGTAGCGGTCCTGGAAGTCGAAGATCAGCCTGCTCAGATGCATGACCCCGAAGAACGCCGAACACGAGATCCGCACCTTCCCGGACGCGCCCGCCTTGGCGTCCTCGACCTCGTGGCGCGCCTGCTCGACCAGGCGGAGGATCTCCACCGCGCGGTCGTAAAACCGGCGCCCCTCGTCGGTCAGCGAAATGCTCCTGGTGGTCCGGCTGAACACGGACACCCCGAGCGCCTCTTCCAGGTCGCCCACGTGCCGCGTGACGGTGGACTGGCCGACGCCGAGATCCCGGGCGACAGCGGAGAAGCTGCCGCTTTCGGCGACCCGGACGAACGTGCGCATTCGATCGAGCGTGACTTCTGGCTTATGCATCGTGTGGATAAATCCTCTCCGCCCACGAGGCTAAATGAATCGCCCGCCCGCGGCTACCGTGACGGTATTCCGAGGGAAAGAAGCGAAAAATGCCCATGGGACCTGTGCGGACTTGGCCGGACGGCAAGAAGGTCGCGGTGAAGATCTGCGTCGCGCTCGAGTCGTGGTCTGATGGCCATTGGCCGGTCTACGCGCCGATGGCCGCCGCGTGGCCGTTGTCCGATGTGGAGTGCCGGCACAGCATGTCGTGGGCCGAATACGGGGCGACGACGGGAGTGTGGCGGCTGCTCGAAATCCTGGACCGGCACGACCTGCCGGCCACCTTCGGCGTCAGCGGCCTGCTCGCGGAACGGCATCCCGAACCCGTGCTGGCCGCGCACGGCGCCGGACACGAGATCGCGGCGCATTCCTACGCCCAGGACATCATCCCCGGCCAGCTCAGCGCCGACGCCGAGGCGGAAAACATCAGGCGCTGCACCGACATCCTGCGTCAGGTCACCGGTTCCCGGCCGACCGGCTGGCTCAGCCCGCGAGCCACCGAATCCCGCCACACCCCCGCCCTCCTCGCCGCGTCCGGCTACCTCTGGTCCGGCGACCGCAGCGACCGCGACCTGCCCTACGTCGCCGCCACCGCCGCGGGCCCCCTCGCGTACCTCATGCACAGCGACTTCACCGACGTCCGCGGCATAATGGCGGGCCCGCGCGCGTACCGGGACATCCACGTCGACTTCCTCGACTACCTCCTCCGCCAGCCGACACCAGGCATCCTCAACCTGACCGTCCACGCACACGTCGGCGGACGCCCGCTGTTCGCCGACCAGTTCGACCAGCTGCTCCAGCAGATCGCCCTCCTCCGAGACGACCTCTGGATCGCCACCCACCACGAGCTGGCCGAGCACGTGCTCGACACCGAGAAGGCCGCATCATGACCCGCACCCTCATCATCGGCGGCACCGGAGCCATGGGCAGCCGAGTCGCCGCGCGTCTACTCGCCGACACCGACAACGAGGTCACAGTCCTCACCCGCGACCCAGACTCACCCCGCGCGGCAGCCTTGGCCCACGACCGTGTGCGTCTGGTCCGCGGCGACGCAGGCGACCCGAGAAGCATCGAGTCCGCGCTGCACGACGTGTCCCAGGTCTTCTGCAACACCGACTTCTTCTCCACCAAAAGCCCGCTCGCCGAGTTCACACAAGGCACGAACATCCTCGAAGCAGCCAGGCAACACGGTGTCGACCGATTCGTGTGGTCGTCGCTGGACAGCGCCGCGACCCTGACCAACGGACGCGTTTTCGTGCCGCACTACGAGGCCAAGGCAGCCGTCGCCGCACACATCCAACTCCACCGCTCGGAAGAAATGATGCGGCGCGAACCGGACGGCTGGTACACCGAACACGTCTCGATCCTCGTGACCTCGCCGTACTTCGAGAACCTCCAATCCCGCCTCTCGCCCTCCGCCGACGACGAGGCCGCGGTGTTCACCCTCCCGCTAGGCTCCGGCCGATACCCCATGATCGCCTTGGCCGACATCGCGTGGTTCGCGGTGCACATGCTGGAACACTGGCAATCCTGGGGCGCACGCGACCTGTCCGTCTCCGCAGACAGCCTCACCGGCACCGAAATCGCCGAGACTTTCTCGCGGGTAACCGGAACCCCCGCCCGCTACAAAGACCTGCCCCTCGACGAACTCCGCACGAGCATCCCCGACGTCGGCCACGACTACGCCGGAATGTTCGGCTTCTTCCAGCAACACGACGTCGCCGCGCACGACCGCGACCTCCCCCTGCTGCGCCGCCTCCACCCCCGCTTGATGACCTTCGAAGACTGGCTGCACCACACCGGCTGGGACGGCCGCCGCCGCGAGGTCCAGCAATTCCGGCCCCGCGCATGACCTACACGTCCGTCCAACCCGAACTGCGCGCCGCACTAGACGACCTCCGCGCCGCGGACCTATACAAGACCGAACACCACCTCACGTCGCCACAATCGACACGCCTTGTCGTCAACGGACGGGATGTCCTGAACTTCTGCGCCAACAACTACCTAGGCCTGGCCGACCACCCCGCAGTAATCGATGCCGCCAAACAAGCCCTGGAAACCCGCGGCTTCGGAATGGCAAGCGTCCGCTTCATCTGCGGCACCCAAACCGAACACGCCGCCCTTGAGAATCGCTTGTCAGCTTTGCTGAGCACCGACGCGACGATCCTGTACTCCTCCTGCTTCGACGCAAACGGCGGCGTATTCGCCGCATTGCTAGACGAGCGAGACGTGGTGCTCTCCCACACCCTCAACCACGCTTCGATCATCGACGGCATCCGCCTTTCGAAAGCACGCCGCCACCGCTACCGCACTCTGGCCGACCTGGAAACCCAACTGTCGACCCCAGCCCGCCGCCGCCTGATCGTGACCGACGGCGTCTTCTCCATGGACGGTTCCATCGCCCCACTGCGAGAAATCTGCGACCTAGCCGACCGTTATGACGCCCTTGTCATGGTCGACGACTCACACGCAGTCGGAATCCTCGGCGAGACCGGTGCCGGAACCCCCGAGTTGCTAGGCGCGCAGGATCGAGTCGACATCATCACCGGCACCCTGGGCAAAGCCCTCGGTGGTGCTTCCGGCGGCTACGTCAGCGCTCACGCCGAAATCGTGGAGTTGTTGCGACAGCGTTCCCGTCCCTACCTGTTCTCGAACGCCCTCCCACCCGCCATCGTCGCGGGCGCTCTCGCCGCTCTCGACCTCGCAACCGATCCTGCTCGCCGCGAGGCCCTCCACCGCAACACCGCTTGCTTCCGCGACCAGATGACAGCAGCTGGCTTCCCTCTCCTGCCTGGCGAACATCCAATCGTGCCAGTGATGTTCGGCGACGCGGGCGAGGCCGTCCGCGTGGCCGAGCGGATGCGGCGGTCGGGCGTGTACGTGACCGCGTTCAGCTATCCGGTGGTGCCGGTGGGGGAGGCCCGCATCCGGGTGCAGATCTCGTCTGAACACTCTCGCGAGGACCTGGACCGCTGTGTCGCCGCATTCGTCGCGGCACGCGCCGAAAACAGCTGAGGAACGCGGCGAGATACTGCCTCTCCCACAGTCGTTCGTGCCCGGAGCGGGAACGAACCAGAGTCAGCGCACGATGCGCAGGCGAGGTCCGGTGAGCTGGTCGAGCCGGCGATTGGCGTCCTCGGCGGAAAACGCGTGCGGGTCGAAGTCGCCGGGCGAAGCCAAGCCGAGCCATCCGAGCATGCCCTCGTGCTCGTCGTCGCCCGGATCGGCCAGAATCGCCTTCAGCTCCTGGTAGCCGTACGGGCCGCCGCAGTCCTCCGGCGGACACGCCCCTTCACCGGCAGTGCAGATCGCACCGGTCGTTCCGGCTTCGGCAGGCAGGATTTCTTCCAGCGTGAGGTCGTGTTCCCAGCCGTCGCCGTAGTCGTAGGCGTAGTCCAGCCGGTCGCCGGCCTCGGCCAGCAGCTGGGACAGCCGCACCGCCCGCTCGTCGGCGTGGCCGAGGCCCTGGTCGGGAATTCCGTACTCGGCACCACCCGCGGAGTAGGCGTGCAGATGGCAGTTCTCCCAGCCCATCGCGATCTGGATCACTTCGTGCAGCTGGCCGAGGTCGAGATCGGCGGGCACCTCCAGGCGTCGCCACACCGGCGGGTTCGTCACGTCGCGCAGGGCGACCTTGATCTGGTAGCGAGTGCCGGGGCGCACCGCGGCGGGCGCGTCCGGTGCCAGTGGTGGACCGCCGGGCAATCCGGCCATCGGAGGGACCGGCAGGAGCTTGGCCAGCCGGTCGGCCGCCGGATGGCCAGTGCCGGCCAGCAGCGGCAGGATTTCGGCCAGCTCGGCGCCTGCCTGGTCGTGGAGCAGGCCGGACAGCGCTTGCGGGGGCAGATCGGGAGCCAGCGTGTCCTGCAGGACGGCGAGTGCGTCCGCGGCGGTCCACGCCAGGTCGGTCTCGGCCGGCTCCGTGCCGTCCTGCTCGGCCAGCCAGATCCGCGCGTAGGAGCCGAACCCTTCATCGCCCGCCCACTCCCGCCAAGCGGCGGCCGCGTCCGGGCCGCATTCGCGAGCCAGCGCCAGTGCGGCGAGCCGCTGCTGCCCCGACTCGGATTCGCCGGCCGAGATAAGTTCGGCCGCGGCCTCGGCCGGCGCGCGGGCGGACAGCCAGGGCCGGGCCATCAGTGCGGCGATCCGGTCCGGCAGCGCCGCCACCGCAGCCACCAGCGCGGCGGCATCGGCTCCGGCCGCCGGCGCGTTCCGCCGAAACAGGAAATCGGTGAGCCAACGCCCCAGCGAGGTCAGCTCGGCGGTGCCGCCGTGCAGTGCGGCGACACCGAACTCGGCGAGGGCTTCGACGATCTCGCCGCCGGCTTCCGTCGCGCCTGCCAGGTCGTCGAGGAGGCCGGTCGCCAACGAGCAGGACGGGCAAGTGCAGCCCGGCGTGCCGGCGGAGAGGCCGCTGGCGATGTCCTCGCTCAGGTCGTCCAGCGAGATCGCGCCGCCCCGCTCGTACAGGACGGCCAACCCGTCCAGGAGCTCCGCATCGGGATCGCCCGCCTCACCGGCCAGCCCGAAACACTCCAGCGTGCACCGGGTCCAGATCGCCAGTACCTCATCTGCGGTCCCCTCGGCCCAGGTCTCCAGCGCGGCGCCCGCGGCCGCCCGGCCACGCTCCACCTCGACGAATCCGGCCGCCGCCGCGGTGAACCACGCCAGCATCAGCTGATCGATGTCCAGCGCGCTGCGGGGCTTGCGGGTAGCCAGTTCGATCCCGAGCAGGTCGCAGGCCTCGACGGCGGCGGCGGGTTTGAGCACTCCGCGAGCGGTCAGCGGCCGACCAGGTCCGACCCATTCCGCCAGCTTCGCCGCCTCGGCGAGCGCCGGACAGCCCCGCGCCGCCGAGGCGAGTTCCTCGGGCGAGAAAACCGGCTCTCGTTCCTCCGCGCGGAATGGCATGAAAGCACCTTAGGACCGTCGGTCACCGGGGGAACGGCAGGCCGGACTTCTCCGCGGCGCGCCCTGGATACCGGGAAACACAAGCGGCCGGTCCCGCACGGATGGCGGAACCGGCCGCTTGTCGCTGCCGTTTTACCAGTTCAACCCCGGTGTGGCATCACACGTCGTAGTACAGCGAGAACTCGTACGGGTGCGGGCGAAGCCGCAGCGGGTCGATCTCGTTCTCGCGCTTGTACTGGACCCACGTCTCGATCACATCGGGCGTGAAGACGCCGCCCTCGAGCAGGTAGTCGTGGTCGGCTTCCAGCGTGTCCAGCACGGTGCCCAGGTCGCCCGGGACCAGCTTGACGTTCTTGGCCTCCTCGGGCGGCAGCTCGTAGAGGTCCTTGTCGATCGGCTCCGGCGGCTCGATCTTGTTCTTGATGCCGTCGAGCCCGGCCATCATCATCGCGGAGAACGCCAGGTACGGGTTGCCCGACGAGTCCGGGCAGCGGAACTCGGCGCGCTTGGCCTTCGCGTTGTTGCCGGTGATCGGGATGCGCACGCAGGCGGAGCGGTTGCGCTGCGAGTACACCAGCGAAACCGGCGCCTCGAAGCCCGGCACCAGGCGGTGGTACGAGTTCACCGTCGGGTTGGTGAAGGCCAGCAGGCTCGGCGCGTGCTTGAGCAGACCGCCGATGTAGTGCCGTGCCGTGTCGGACAGGCCCGCGTAGCCGGACTCGTCGTGGAACAGCGGCTGGCCGTCCTTCCACAGCGACTGGTGGCAGTGCATGCCCGAGCCGTTGTCGCCGGCGAGCGGCTTCGGCATGAACGTCGCGGTCTTGCCGGCGGCGAACACGGTGTTCTTCACGATGTACTTGAACAGCTGCAGGTCGTCGGCAGCGTGCAGCAGCGTGTTGAACTTGTAGTTGATCTCCGTCTGGCCGGCGGTGCCCACCTCGTGGTGCGCGCGCTCGATCTCGAAGCCGGAGTTCGTCAGCGTGCGGACGATGTCGTCGCGCAGGTCGGCGAAGTGGTCGACCGGCGGGACGGGGAAGTAGCCGCCCTTGAACTTCGTCTTGTAGCCCTGGTTGCCGCCCTCGGGGTCGGCGCCGGTGTTCCACCAGCCCTCGACCGAGTCGATCTCGTGGAACGACAGGTGCTCGGCGTCCTCGAAGCGGACCGAGTCGAAGATGTAGAACTCCGCCTCCGGACCGAAGAAGACGTTGTCGGCGACGCCGTACTCCGCGATGTACTGCTCGGCCTTGCGCGCGATGTTGCGCGGGTCGCGGCTGTAGGCCTCGCGGGTGAACGGGTCGTGCACGAAGAAGTTCAGCGAGAGCGTCTTCGCCTTGCGGAACGGGTCGATCCGCGCCGTCTCGGGGTCCGGCAGCAGCAGCATGTCGGACTCGTGGATCGACTGGAAGCCGCGCACCGAGGAGCCGTCGAAGGCGAGGCCCTCTTCGTACGCCTCCAGGTCGAACGCCTTGGCCGGCACCGTGAAGTGCTGCATGACGCCCGGCAGGTCGCAGAACCTGACGTCGATCGACTCGACCTTCTCGTCGGCGATGAGGCGCTGAATGTCGTCTGGAGTAGTGGGCACCCTCGGTGACTCCTTCTCGTTCGTTACCGGCGGCTGTACTCTCTTCGGCTCACGCTAAGAGGGCGGTGTTGCCCGACCGTCACCCGAATGTTTCGCCGGTGTTAACGGGTCGCCGCCACTGCCCAGTCGACCAGGCCGGATGTGGTCCGCGCCACCGGCATACCCTGGACGGGTGGCGAGATGGACGGGCGAATGGCTGCCGGGCACCGGCGACGGCTCCACCGCGGCGGGCCCGCGCGAGGCCCCGAAGTGGCGCGGCGAGTCGATGGGCCTGCCCGAAACCGGCGTCGGCGCGGTGGCCGGCGGCGGCCCGCGCTTCCTCGCGCTGGTCGTCGACCTGGTGCTCGCGTCCCTGATCACGGCCCTCTTCGTGCGCTACGACCTGCAGAACGCCGCCGCGATGCAGACGTTCAACCTCTGGGCGGGCGCGGTCTGGGCGGTCATCACGGTCGCCCCGGTCACGTTCTTCGGCTTCACCCCCGGCATGGCGATCCTGGGCATCCGGGTGGCCCGCCTCGACGGCGCGACGATGGTCGGCGCGTGGCGCGCGCTGGTGCGGATGGTGCTCACCGCGCTGCTGCTCCCGCCGCTGGTGCGCAACGCCGACGGCCGCAACTGGCTCGACCGCGCGACCAACACCGTCGTCATCCGGATGCGCTGACGCTGGTCCGTGAAGGGCTCCTTGAGGGAATCTGATTCCCCCAAGGTGCGGGTCGAAGGTGAGCACCACGCTGGGCACGCCCCGTTCGGCCGCCGTC
>NZ_JBEXMH010000055.1:0-67235 GCF_040610415.1 Amycolatopsis sp. NPDC004079
GGTGGGCGAAGCTTTCGCCCACCGGCCGCCGCACACCCACTATCGGCACACGGACGCGGGGAAGGCTCCATGGACGTCCTGCTCGACAATCTGGACCTCTTCGGTCCGTTCTTTCTCACCACGATCGAACTGTTCCTGATCGCGGGAGCGTGCAGCCTCGTGCTGGGCACGGTCCTCGCGATGCTGCGGGTGAGCCCGGTCCCGATGCTGCGCGCGATCGGCACGACCTACGTCACCGTGCTGCGCAACACGCCGCTGACGCTGGTGTTCGCGTTCCTCGTGTTCGCCTACCCGCTGCTCGACATCGTCAAGATCGACTACTTCCCGACCGCCGCGGTGGCGCTGACGATCTACACGTCCGCGTTCATCTGCGAGGTCGTGCGCTCGGGCATCAACACGGTGCCGATCGGCCAGGCCGAGGCGGGCCGCGCGCTGGGCCTGTCGTCCGGGCAGATCCTCGGCGGCATCGTCCTCCCGCAGGCCCTGCGGTCGGTGGTGCCGCCGCTCGTCAGCATGCTCATCGCGCTGCTGAAGAACACGACGATCGCCAGCGGGTTCTCGGTGGCCGAGGCCGGCGCGATCCGGCAGTACGTGTCCGAACGCGGCGACAACCAGATGATCGCGCTGCTGTGGGTGGCGCTCGGCTTCATCATCCTCGTGTCGGTGCTGTCGCTGGTGCAGCGCAGCCTGGAGAAGCGCTGGAGCGTGGCCCGATGAGCACGGTTCTTTTCGACACCCCGGGCCCGAAAGCGCGGATGCGGCACCGGATTTACGCGGTGCTCGGCATCGTCGCCGTGGTGGCGCTGATCGCGTTCGTGATCTTCCGCTTCATCGACAGCGGCCAGTTCACCGCCCGCAAATGGGAATGGCTGCAGTACTCCCAGGTGCAGAGCGACCTCGCGACCGCCGTGCTGGCGACCGTGAAGGCCTTCGCGCTGGGCGCGGTGCTCGCCATCGTGTTCGGCGCGGTGTTCGCCGCCGGACGGCTCTCCGATCACGCGTGGGTGCGCGGATTCTGCACGTTCATCGTGGAGTTCTTCCGCGCGATCCCGCTGCTGATCCTGATGTTCCTGTTCTACTACGGCCTCCCGACCCTCGGCGTGGACACGTCGCCGCTGTTCGCGGTGGTGCTCGGCCTGACGCTGTACAACGGCTCGGTGCTGGCGGAGGTGTTCCGCGCGGGCATCCAGTCGCTGCCGAAGGGCCAGAGCGAAGCCGCGTACGCGCTCGGCATGCGCAAGACCCAGGTGATGTTCACGGTCCTGCTGCCGCAGGCTCTGCGCGCGATGCTGCCGACGATCATCAGCCAGCTGGTGGTGCTGCTCAAGGACACCGCGCTCGGCTTCCTGGTGACGTACCCGGAGCTGCTGTACTACGCCCGCTACATCGGCAGCCAGGGCGACTTCGGCCGCCCGATCGTGCCGTCGACCCTCGTGGCCGCCGCGATCTACATCGCGATGTGCCTGCTGCTGACCGCGCTCGCGACGTACTTGGAGCGGCGCAACCGCCGCAGCAAGAAGCACATCGACACGGACGCCGGCATCAAGCAGGCGGGGCTCGCCGCTGCCGCGGGCAGCAACGCGCTCGGGGGCGCTGGATCTGTCTGACGGTTCGTTACGTTCTCGTTTGAAGCCCCCGGCGCTGCTTTCGTTGCGGCGCCGGGGGTTTCTTGTTTTCAGCCGTGCGCTGTCGGATGGCGCGGTTGATACAGCGGCAGGACGCTGCCGCTGGGGAGGCGGATCGACACTCGCGTGCCCCACGAGGCTGTCGTCGCCTCATCGTCCACTTTGGCGCCCTTGCCGGTCAGCTGGCGGACTGTTTCGTCGAGGTTGTCGCACATCAGGTAGAACTCTTGCCGCGGGTCGCCTTCGGACGGGTGAACCGCGAGTTCCGTTGGGGGCAAACGGAAAATGAGCCAGTCGTTGCCTGCGTCCACGTGGCCTAGTTCTAGTACGTCCCTGAGGAACTCCCGGTCGGCCGTTGCGTCTTTGCTGTAGAGGATCACGTGGGCACCGGTGATCATGACTGGGTCCTTCCGGAAAGTTCTTCTCTGGCAAGGGAAATCGTCTCTTCCGCCAGCGCGGTCAGCTCCGCTTCCCGGCTCGCCGCGGCACGAGCCAATCGAGTGATGCCATCGACCCACGAACCCGTGCTAACGTCGATTTCATCAATGCGAGAACATCCCCGTGACAAGAGCCCTCGAGCATCCTCGTAGCGCCCGCGAGCAACTGCCTTGATCGCTCCCAGTGCGTTGGCCAGCGCACTGGCCGGCTTGGACCACTCTCCGTCCCGCGCGTGATCGGCCGGATCGCCCGGACCGGCCCCGACCTCGCGCACGGCGAGATCAAGCCGCCAGAACAAGGAAACCTCGGCGAACCGCACGAACAGCAACCGCTGTCGCGTCGAGTGGAACCAGTCAGGCGCCGTCCGGACGGCCGCCACCGGCTGCACCCGCTCCAGCGTCGCCCGCACGGAGGCCAGGCAGCCGGCCAGGCCGCCGTCGGGCACGAGCCACTCGACATCGATGTCGCTGTACTCGTCCGCGGTTCCCGTGTGCAGCGAACCGCGCAGCTGCGCACGGGAACCGGGGCACGAGACAGCCAGCGCCCCGATGATGCGGTCCGCCAGCACGTCCCGC
This sequence comes from Amycolatopsis sp. NPDC004079, assembly GCF_040610415.1. NCBI lineage: Bacteria > Bacillati > Actinomycetota > Actinomycetes > Pseudonocardiales > Pseudonocardiaceae > Amycolatopsis > Amycolatopsis sp. NPDC004079. The sequence goes on from NZ_JBEXMH010000055.1 coordinate 2,639, forward strand.
TTCATCGCCGGTGCCGGTGCCGATGCTGGTTTCGGCCCCGTTCCCGGTGCCGGTCCCGGTGCCGGGACCGCTGCCGATGCCGGTTTCGGCTTCGGCTTCGGTACTGGCGCTCGCCCGGCCGTCCAGCCGGACGGGATCTGCTCCATGCCATTACGTCCGTAGTCGCCGTCTGAGGAGGAAATGCCTATCGCCCAACCACAACTGAATACGCCCACAGACCGGGTGAAGGGGTCCGCAGTCCGCGAACCCAGCCGCCACGGCGTCGTGCCGAGGGAGCGCGCTGGTCACCGGTTACGGCGGAACAGCTTGTCCCCCAGCCAGACAATCGGGTCGTACTTGCGGTCGGCGACGCGTTCCTTCATCGGGATCAGCGCGTTGTCGGTGATGTGGATGCCTTCCGGGCACACCTCGGTGCAGCACTTCGTGATGTTGCAGAGCCCGAGCCCGTGCTCGTCCTGGGCGGCGTCGCGGCGGTCGGCGACGTCCAACGGATGCATCTCCAGTTCGGCGATCCGCATGAGGTAACGAGGTCCGGCGAAGCTCTCCTTGTTCTCCTCGTGGTCGCGGACGACGTGGCAGGTGTTCTGGCACAGGTAGCACTCGATGCACTTGCGAAACTCTTGCGAGCGCTCGACATCCACCTGCTGCATCCGGTACTCGCCGGGTTGCAGCCCCTCCGGCGGGGTGAACGACGGGATCTCGCGAGCCTTCGTGTAGTTGAACGACACGTCGGTGACGAGGTCGCGGATCACCGGGAAGGTGCGCATCGGCGTGACCGTCACGACCTCGGCCTCGGTGAACGTCGACATGCGCGTCATGCACAGCAGCCGCGGCCTGCCGTTGATCTCCGCCGAGCAGGAGCCGCACTTGCCTGCCTTGCAGTTCCAGCGCACGGCGAGATCGGCGGCCTGGGTGGCCTGCAGCCGGTGGATGATGTCGAGCACGACCTCGCCCTCGTTCACCTCAACGGTGAAGTCCTGCAGGTCGCCGCCGGTCGCGTCGCCTCGCCACACGCGGAACTTCGCCTGGTAGCTCACGCGGTCCTCCCGGGGTGGGTCTCCAGCTCGCCGTCGGTGAAGTACTTGCCCAGTTCGTCGAGTTCGAACAGCTCGAGCAAGTCCGGCCGCATCGGGACCTGTTCCTTCACGGCCACGTCGACGTCCGGCACGAGCGGGTTGTCGCCCGGCTGCGCGGAGCAGACGAGCAGCCGGTGCCGCCAGTCCGCGTCCATCGACGGGTAGTCGTCGCGAGTGTGGCCGCCGCGGCTTTCCGTGCGGGTCAGCGCCGCACGGGCGACGCATTCGCTCACCAGCAGCATGTTCCGCAGGTCGAGCGCGAGGTGCCAGCCGGGGTTGAACTGCCGGTGGCCTTCCACCTCCACCTGCCGCACGCGACGGCGGATGTCCGCGAGCTTTTCCAGCGCCCGCCGGATTTCCCCGGCCTTGCGGATGATGCCGACCAGGTCGTTCATCGACTGCTGCAGCTCGGTGTGCAGCGTGTACGGGTTCTCCGGCGTGCCGTCGGCAGGCGGGTCGAACGGTTCGAGCGCCATCGCAGCCGCGGTGTCCACATCGGACTGCGAAACCGCGGGCCGGTCCTTGAGACCGTCCACATAGGACGCTGCGCCCAGTCCGGCTCGCCTGCCGAACACGAGCAGGTCCGACAGCGAGTTGCCGCCGAGCCGGTTCGACCCGTGCATCCCGCCGGAGCACTCCCCCGCCGCGAACAGCCCGGGCACGCTCGCCGCGCCGGTGTCCGGGTCGACCTCCACGCCGCCCATCACGTAGTGGCAGGTCGGACCGACCTCCATTGCCTCCTTGGTGATATCGACGTCGGCCAGTTCCTTGAACTGGTGGTACATCGACGGCAGCCGCCGCTGGATCTCCTCGGCGGGCAGCCTGCTCGCGATGTCGAGGAACACGCCGCCGTGCGGGGATCCGCGCCCCTCCTTGACCTCGGAGTTGATCGCCCGCGCCACCTCGTCGCGCGGGAGCAGGTCCGGCGTGCGGCGGTTGTTCTCCTGGTCGGTGTACCAGCGGTCGGCCTCGCCCTCGCTGTCCGCGTACTGGCCCTTGAACACCTCGGGCACGTACTCGAACATGAACCGTTTGTCCTCGGAGTTCTTGAGCACCCCGCCGTCGCCGCGCACGCCCTCGGTGACGAGGATGCCCTTCACGCTCGGCGGCCAGACCATCCCGGTCGGATGGAACTGCACGAACTCCATGTTGATCAGCTTCGCGCCGGCGCGAAGGGCCAGCGCGTGCCCGTCGCCGGTGTACTCCCACGAATTCGACGTCACCTTGAACGACTTGCCGATGCCGCCCGTCGCGAGCACCACCGCGGGCGCTTCGAACAGCACGAACCGCCCGCTCTCGCGCCAGTAGCCGAACGCCCCGGCGACCGCGCCGTTGTCCAGCAGCAGCTCGGTGACCGTGCATTCGGCGAAGACCTTGATCCGGGCCTCGTAGTCGCCGTACTTCTTGAAATCCTCCTGCTGCAGCGAAACGATCTTCTGCTGCATCGTGCGGATCAGCTCGAGCCCGGTGCGGTCGCCGACGTGCGCGAGCCGCGGGTATGTGTGCCCGCCGAAGTTGCGCTGGCTGATCCGCCCGTCCGCGGTACGGTCGAAGAGCGCGCCGTACGTCTCCAGTTCCCAGACGCGGTCCGGCGCTTCCCGGGCGTGCAGCTCGGCCATCCGCCAGTTGTTGAGGAACTTCCCGCCGCGCATGGTGTCGCGGAAGTGCACCTGCCAGTTGTCGTTCGAGTTCGCGTTGCCCATCGACGCCGCGCAGCCGCCCTCGGCCATCACCGTGTGCGCTTTGCCGAAAAGGGATTTGCACACCACCGCGACGCTGAAACCGCGTTCGCGCGCTTCGATCACCGCGCGCAGACCGGCGCCGCCGGCACCGATCACCACCACGTCGTAGCTGTGCCGTTCGACCTCGGTCATGGAATAAGCCACCTCACGAGCTGGGGAGAACTGCCTTGCGCTGCTGGATTTCCGGGGTTCAGCCCACGAATCGCAGGTCCGAGATCGCACCGCTGGACACGAGCATCACGTAGAAGTCGGTCAGCACGAGCGTGCCGAGCGTCGTCCACGCGAGGGCCATGTGCCGCGTGTTGAGCTTCGTGACCTGCGTCCAGATCCAGTACCGGACGGGATGTTTCGAGAAATGCTTGAGCCGCCCGCCGGTGACGTGCCGGCACGAGTGGCAGGAGAGCGTGTACGCCCACAGCAGCACGACGTTCAGCACGAGAATCACGTTGCCGAGCCCGAAACCGAACCCGGTGGGACTCCGGAAGGCGACAATGGCGTCGTAGGTGTTGACGAGCGACACGACGCACGCGACGTAGAAGAAATACCGGTGCACGTTCTGCACGATCAGCGGCAGCCGCGTCTCGCCGGTGTAGCGCGCGTGCGGTTCGGCGACCGCGCAGGCAGGCGGGGAGAACCATACGGAGCGGTAGTAGGCCTTGCGGTAGTAGTAGCAGGTCAACCGGAACCCGAGCAGGAACGGCAGCACGAGCACGCCGAGCGGCAGCCAGGTCGGCATTTCGCCGAACCAGTGCCCGAAGTGGCTCGATCCCGGGACGCAGGAAGTGGACACGCAGGGGGAGTAAAACGGCGTCAGATAGTGGTATTCGGGCACCCAGTAGGCGGTGCGCACGAATGCCCGGACAGTCGCGTAAACGACGAAGGTGGCCAGCCCCAGCACAGTGAGCAGGGGCGACAGCCACCACCGGTCGGTGCGCAGTGTCCGGGCGGCGAGCCGCGCCCGCCCCGGCGCTCGAACGCCGGTGGGGGCGCGGCTGACGTCGTTGTCAGCGGGGGCGCTCACCGCTGGTCGCGCTTGTAGCCACCGACACCTTCGTCGTCAGCGCCGCTCCACAGCGCCGGATCGTAGGGAGTATCGGGGACAGGCACGCGTTCGACGGCTTTCGCCTGCGCGGGCACAGCGGGCGGGTGCCCGTCCAGATCAGCGGTGTCGATGTCGAGCCGCTCGACGTCGTTGGCCAGCCGGCGCACCGCGGACGCGTCGCCGTAGCGCGATCGCAATGCGCCCACGCACTGCCGCAACTGGCCGATGGTGCGCCGGAGTTCGGCGATCTCTGTGGTGGACATCGGAAGCCTCCCTGATGGTGGGGCCGGCAGTTCGGGTGACGATCAACGTCGCCGGGTACGACTCTGCCTCGCGCGGTGCACTGTGACAAGTAGCACATTTACCAGAGCGGGGCATGTTGTACCTGTTGACCTGGGAATTTCTCGCCAGATAGGGGCCGAAAGTGGGGTCCAGGACGTCCCTGGGACGTCAGCCGGCATTCAACGCGGGCTGCGACGGCTCCGGTAGGCCGCGACACTCGCCCGGTGTGCGCAGTTTCGGGTGCAGTACTGCTTCGAGCCGTTGCGCGACAGGTCAACAAAAGTGGCTCGACAGTTCAACCCGGCACATACGCCGAGACGAGCGGGACCGAGCGTGGCGATCACGGAGGCCAGTGCGCTCAGCAAGGTCGCCGCTAGGTGCGCCGAGCAGCGGTCGGTGTCGGAGATTACCTCGGTCCACCAGCGGTCGTCCTCGTGGCGCAGTACCGGGGTGGCGCGGTTGCGACGCAGGCCGTCGTTGATCAGGGCAGCGGCTTCGATCGGGTCCGCAGCCGCCCGTTCGAGCATCTCGCGCACCGTCTCGCGTAACGCGCGGACTTCCGTCAGATCGGCGCGGGTGAGATGCCGCGGGCCTTGGTTTGCGGCCGAACTCCGAGGGGCAGCCGCGGGATGGTCGGCGAGGAACTCCCGGAGCTGCTCCACGGTCTCGAGCGCGTCCTCTCCCTTGATCGGTCTCAAGGTGTTGGCCAGGTCGACGGCCGCCTGGACTGCCGCTGGGCCGTGATACGCATCCTGCATTTGACGTGTCTCCTCGCCGCGCCGTAGCGTGACATGCAAATGAGCTTTTGCATGTCACAACGTACCTGGCAGGGACGCTCCCGCGCGGAAGGGGCCTTGACCAGTAAGGAGCCTCGCCAATGTCCGCCGAGCCGTTCGAGGTCAGCGTCACCGAAGCCGAGATCGCGGACCTGCGCGAGCGATTGCGCCGGACCCGGTGGCCCGAGCGCGAGACGGTGGACGACTGGTCGCAGGGGTTGCCGCTGGCGTATGCGCGGGAGCTGTGCAGCAGCTGGGCCGAGGACTACGACTTCGGGTTCGCCGCGCGGCTGAACGCCTTCCCGCAGTTCCGCGACACGATCGACGGGCTGGGCATCCACTTCCTGCACGTCCGCTCGCCGGAGCCGGACGCGTTCCCGCTCGTGCTCACGCACGGGTGGCCGGGTTCGGTGCTCGAATTCCTGGAGATTCTCGGCCCGCTGACCGATCCGCGCGCGCACGGCGGTGACCCGGCGGACGCGTTCCACGTGGTCGCGCCGTCATTGCCCGGGTACGGCTGGAGTGACAAGCCGTCGACGACCGGGTGGGGTGTCACTCGCATCGCGCGCGCCTGGGACACGTTGATGGTCTCGCTGGGTTACGAACGATACGGCGCGCAGGGCGGCGACTGGGGCTCGGCGGTGTCCGGCGCGCTGGGCGAGGTGGCTCCCGAGCGGGTCGCTGGCGTGCACCTGAACCTGGGATCCGTGGCGGCGGGCGCGTTCGACGACCCGACGCCGGCGGAGCTGGCGAATCTCCAGGCCGAGAAGGAAATGCAGCGCACCGGCCGGGGGTACTCGGCGCTCCAGGCGACCCGGCCGCAGACCCTCGGCTACGGCCTCACCGACTCCCCTGCGGGGCAGGCCGCCTGGATCGCCGAGAAGTTCTGGGCGTGGACGGACAACGACGGCCATCCCGAGGACGCGGTGTCGCGGCAGGCGATCCTCGACGAGATCTCGGTCTACTGGTTCACCGCGTCAGCCACGTCGTCGGCGCGTCTGTACTGGGAGAGCTTCGCCGACTTCCGGGACAAGGTGACCGCGCCGTCCGGGCTGTCGGTCTACCCGCGCGACATCACCCGCCCGTCGCGGCGGGAGGCCGAGCTGCGGTTCACCGACCTGCGCTGGTTCGAGGAGCTGCCCCGTGGTGGCCACTTCGCCGCGCTGGAGCAGCCGGAGTCGCTGGTCGAGCAGGTGCGCGGGTTCTTCCGCCTGTTCCGCTAGCCAGCGGGATCCTCGCCCGCCAAGAGCCGCGTCAGTCCGGCCTCATTCGCCAGCCGCTGGGTTTTCACCTCCTCCGCGAAACCGGCGGCCGCGGCCGACAAGCTGTGCAGCGAATCCGTTCGAGACAGCGCGGACTCGGCCAGCCGCTCGATGGTTCCCGCGTACGGGGCAGCCTGCCGACCGACCAGAAAGACACCCGCGCGATGGTGCGGGCAGTACACGACTTCCGTCTCGTCCCGCTGCCGGTACCGGCTGAACGCGTCCTCCGAAACGGCCGGACTCGGGACCAGCCGAATCTTCACCGTCTGCGAAACCTCCATGAGGTACCGCACCTGCCGCAGCATTACCTCGGCATCGCCAAGATGGTTCCGCAGTGCCTCGGTTCCGACGAACAGCTGCGCCTCGACCGCCTCCGCACCGAACAGAATCTCGTTGCGGCTCAAGCGGTTCTCCACAACCTGCTCCAGGATCTCCTTGTCCCGCAGGCCCGGACCGAACACCAGCCGCGCGTAATCGGGGATCTGCAGCAACTCCGGGATCTGCAGCGGAGCCCACACCGTTACCGACTCCGCGGTCCGCTCGTGCCCGGCCACCATCGCGTAGTGCGCCGTATCCGCCTGCGATCCCCGCATGACCCAGCTCGACCCCGCCAGCTCGCGCGCCAGCGCCATGATCCGCGCCTTCTTCTCGCCGACCACTCCGAGCGCGCCCAGTACCCCTGCCACGTCCTCCAGCGTCGGCATCCGCTGGCCCAGCTCCCAGCTCGACAGCAGCGCCGGGTCGACCCCGAGCCACCGGCCCAGCTCGCCCAAACCGAAGCTCGCCTCGATCCGGGCGTTCCGCAGTGCCGTGCCCAAAACGCGGTCGTACGGGGCGGGCATCTCCGAATCTCGCATCCACAGTCACCTCCGGCCGCGGATAGTGCCTGTCCCAAACTGCTGACACCTATTCACATCGCCCGATCCGTGTCTTCAGCCGCGGACGACACCGCCTTGAGTACCCCTGAGCCCAGCTCCACGGCCGCATCACCGGCTTCGCCGGCACCAGCCGCACCTCCCGGACCAGCGCCGCCCGCCCGCCCGGCCCAGGCCCGGCACCGTCACCCCATAGGGGGTCTTCTGAATCGATTTTGTTTCCAGAGGGTTTTCGGGTTACCGTGTGCACCGTCACGTTCCCGCGACGCCAGCGCCGCCGTCTCGCGAACCCGTCACGAGCCGGGAGCTTGAGATGAGCAGCAGCCCGAACCCGACCGCCGCGGTGCACCGCGTTCTCGCCGACGTCACCGACCGGATCGCCGAGCGCAGCGCGGACACGCGCGCGGCGTACCTCGCCCGCAGCGCGGCCGCTTTCGAGGAGGGGCCGGTCCGCCGCGGCCTCGCTTGCAGCAACCTCGCGCACGGTTTCGCCGCGATGGACGGCGTCGACAAGCAGGCGCTGCGGCAGCTGCGCGCGCCCGGCGTCGCGATCGTGTCCTCCTACAACGACATGCTCTCCGCGCACCAGCCGATGCAGGATTACCCGGCGTGGCTGAAGAAATCTGTCCGCGAAGTCGGCGGTGTCGCGCAGTTCGCGGGTGGGGTGCCCGCGATGTGCGACGGCATCACGCAGGGTCGTCCGGGCATGGAGTTGTCGCTGTTCAGCCGCGAGGTGATCGCGATGGCGACGGCGATCGCGTTGTCCCACGACATGTTCGACGCGGCGTTGTTGCTCGGCGTGTGCGACAAGATCGTGCCGGGATTGTTGATCGGCGCGCTGTCGTTCGGGCATCTGCCCGCGGTGCTCGTGCCGGCCGGGCCGATGAATTCAGGCTTGCCCAACAAGGAAAAAGCCCGCGTGCGCCAGCTATACGCGGAAGGGCTCGCGACGCGGGAAGACCTGCTCGACGCGGAAGCCGCGTCGTATCACTCCGCTGGTACCTGCACGTTTTACGGCACCGCCAACTCGAACCAGATGGTGGTCGAGGTGATGGGCTTGCACCTGCCGGGCGCCAGCTTCGTGCCACCGAACACGCCGTTGCGCCAGGCGCTCACCGCAGAGGCCGGACGGCGGGTCGTCGAACTGTCCCGAGGCGAGGCGTATACGCCGATTTCGCAGGTGCTGGACGAAAAAGCGTTCGTGAACGGCATCGTCGCGCTGCTGGCCACCGGCGGGTCGACGAACCACACGATGCACCTGGTGGCGATCGCCGCGGCGGCCGGGATTCAGCTGAGCTGGGACGATTTCTCGGACCTGTCGGCGGTCGTGCCGCTGCTGGCGCGGGTATACCCGAACGGCAGCGCGGACATCAACCACTTCCACGCGGCCGGCGGCATCCAGTTCCTCGTCGGCACGCTGCTCGACGCGGGCCTGCTGCACGAGGACGTGCTCACCGTCGCGGGTCCCGGTCTTCGCCGGTACACGCAAGAGCCGATCTTGTCGGACGGCGAACTGGTGTGGCGAGACGTGCCGACGCGCAGCCTCGACGAGGAGGTGCTGCGTCCGGTGTGGCGGCCGTTCGCGCCGGACGGCGGGCTGCGGATGGTGGCGGGCAACTTGGGACGGGCGGTCACGAAGGTGTCGGCGGTGGCTCCTGAGCACCGGGTGGTGGAGGCACCGGCGCGGGTGTTCACGTCGCAGGACGGGTTCCAGGTCGCGTTCGAGGCCGGGGAACTGGACCGGGATGTTGTCGTGGTGCTGCGGCAGCAGGGTCCGCAGGCGAACGGAATGCCGGAGCTGCACGGACTGACGCCGGCGCTGGGCGTGCTGATGGACCGCGGATTCCGGGTCGCGCTGCTCACTGACGGGCGGATGTCGGGCGCGTCGGGCAAAGTTCCGGCCGCGATTCAGGTGACACCGGAGGCCGCGGTGGGCGGGCCGATCGCCCGGATCGCCGACGGCGACGTGATCCGGTTCGACGCCCGGTCCGGGTCCCTCGACGTACTGATCGCGGATGACGAATTGGCACGGCGGGACCTCGCGGACGCTCCGCCGTCGGAGGCCGCGTGGAGCGGGACCGGGCGGGAGCTGTTCGGGGCGTTGCGGCGCGCGATCGGCCCGGCTGACCAGGGCGCGAGCGTCTTCGGGGCCCTCACGCCGGAGCTGGACCTCGCCCGGGGCGTTCCGCCATTCGGAAGCGGGACAATGGACGCGTCCCCCTACGCTCTCCAGACCCAGGAGGTCGGTCAGTGACCACCGGCACGGACCTGCTCGCCCTGTCCCCCGTGATGCCCGTCGTGGTGATCGACGACGTCGACGACGCGGTCCCGACGGCCCGCGCCCTGCACGCCGGCGGGATCGGGGTGATCGAGCTGACGCTGCGCACGCCGGTCGCGCTGACCGCGATCGAGCGGGTGGCCTCGGAGGTGCCGGACATCGTCGTGGGCGCCGGAACGGTGACCTCGCCGGAGCAGGCGAAGCAGGCCGCCGACGCGGGCGCGAAGTTCCTGGTGACGCCGGGCTGCACGGACTCGGTGCTGGACGCCGCCTTCGCCACCGGGTTGCCGTTCCTGCCGGGCGCGAGCACGGTGTCGGAGGCGATGCGGCTGGCCGAACGCGGGTTGAGCGCGCTGAAGTTCTTCCCGGCGGAGGCCAGCGGGGGCGCGGCGTTCCTGAAGTCGATCGCCGGACCGCTGCCGCAGCTGCAGTTCTGCCCGACCGGTGGGATCACGGTGTCGTCGGCACCGTCGTATCTGGCGCTGCCGAACGTCGGCTGTATCGGCGGATCGTGGCTGACGCCGTCGAAGCTGGTGGCGGCCAAGGACTTCGCTGCCGTCGAGAAGCTGGCCGCCGAAGCTGCCGCGCTGCGCTGAGCCTTCCCGGAACCCGTCGCCTTCGTGCTGGAGGCGGCGGGTTTCTTGGTGGCGCAGGCCCGATCAGTCGACCGTCGCGTCGTCCAGCAGGCTGGATTCCGCGCCGAACTCGCGGAGCTCGTCGCGGATCACTGTGTACGCCAGTCCTTGCGGATAGCCCTTGCGCGCGAGGAACCCGAGCAACCGGCGGATCGCGGTTTGCTCGTCGACGTTCCCGAGCGACCTCAGCCGTTTGCGCACCAGCTCGCGAGCCCGCTGTTCCTCGGATTCCCGGTCGACTTCCTCCGCCGCAAGTGCGGCGACCTCGTCGTCGACGCCCTTGCGCCGCAACTCCGCGACCAACGCCGTGCGCGACAACCCTTGGTTGGCGTGCCGGTCGCGGACCCAGGCTTCGGCGAACTCCGCGTCGTTGACGAGACCGGCCCGGTCGAGCTTGCCGAGCAGGGTTTCGCTGGTCTCGCTGTCGAAACCCTTGCGCTGCAACGTCTGCCGCAGCTCCTCGACCGCCCGCGGCCGGGCGGCGAGGAGGTCGAAGCAGATCTCCTTGGCCTTCTTGGCCCGCTCCTCCGGAGGCAACTCCATCGGATCGACCTTCGGCGCCCTGGCCACGACCACACTCCCGTTCCCAGTGCCGCCGTCGGACGACGGCACCGCCACACCGTTTCTCACCCGGTGCCGGACACCGCCGGTTCAGCACCGTCTTGCCTCCCGCCGACCGAACCGCGGCCGACGAAACACCCGGACCGGACGCGACCAGCCTCCGCGCCAGCGAATCCCGGTACCGGCAAGCCCGCGCGCCCGCCGCCTCGGGTCGACCGCGCACACCTCGCCGACCGACCCCAGCCGCAATCCGGTCCCCATCGCTGACCGGCGCAGCCGCAATCGCACACGATCCACTGAGAGGCCCAGCTGCAGTCGGCTCACGATCCACTGACCAATTCAGCCGCGATCGCGCACGACCCGCCGACCACTCCAGCTGCAATCAGCTCACGATCCGCCGACCGCACTCAGCCGCCCCGCACCCAGGCAGGGAATCCTCTCCCGCCAAGCAACAGGACGCCGACGCCGACGCCTCCGGAACACCGCCACGCCCGAATATCCCGCTACGGCGAACCGCACCAGGCCCAGACCTCGCCGAAGATCCCGGCGCGACTGATCGCAGCGGACCTGGACCTCACCGGGGGACCCCGGCGCGGCGAACCGCACCAGACCCAGGCTTCAGCGACAGCCCGATACCTGACCCGAGCACCGGGGAGGGAACCTGCCGATCCCCTCCCCTCCCCGGATCAGAAGTCGACCGGCGCGGGCACTGCCTCGGCCTGGGCGTCGACCTGCGGGCCGATGTTGAGCTTCTCCTTGATGCGTTTCTCTATCTCGTTGGCGATGTCCGGGTTGTCGCGCAGGAACTTCCGCGCGTTCTCCTTGCCCTGGCCGAGCTGGTCGCCCTCGTACGTGTACCAGGCACCCGACTTGCGCAGAATGCCCTGGTCGACGCCCATGTCGATGAGCGAGCCCTCGCGGGAGACGCCCACGCCGTAGAGGATGTCGAACTCGGCCTGCTTGAAGGGCGGGGCCATCTTGTTCTTGACGACCTTGACGCGGGTGCGGTTGCCGACCGGCTCGCCGCCGTCCTTGAGCGTTTCGATGCGGCGGACGTCGAGGCGGACCGAGGCGTAGAACTTGAGCGCCTTGCCGCCGGTCGTGGTCTCCGGCGAGCCGAACATGACGCCGATCTTCTCGCGCAGCTGGTTGATGAAGATCGCGGTGGTGCCGGAGTTGTTCATCGCACCGGTCATCTTGCGCAGCGCCTGGCTCATCAGGCGGGCCTGGAGGCCGACGTGCGAGTCGCCCATCTCGCCCTCGATCTCGGCGCGCGGCACGAGCGCGGCCACGGAGTCGATGACCAGGATGTCGAGCGCGCCGGAGCGGATCAGCATGTCCGCGATCTCCAGCGCCTGCTCGCCGGTGTCCGGCTGGGACACGAGCAGCGCGTCGGTGTCGACGCCGAGCTTCCTGGCGTACTCCGGGTCCAGCGCGTGCTCCGCGTCGATGAACGCCGCGATGCCGCCGTTGCGCTGCGCGTTCGCCACCGCGTGCAGGGCGACCGTGGTCTTACCGGAGGACTCCGGGCCGTAGACCTCGATGACACGGCCTCGGGGCAGGCCGCCGATGCCGAGCGCGACGTCGAGGGCGATCGCGCCGGTGGGGATCACGGAGACGGGCGGGCGGTTGTCCTCGCCGAGGCGCATCACCGAGCCCTTGCCGTACTGCTTGTCGATCTGCGCAAGGGCGAGCTCGAGCGCCTTGTCCTTGTCGGGTGCTGCTGGCATGGAAGTCCACCTCGCTGGTTGGGGCCTGTGTCTGTTCGGTTGTCCAGATCAAGCTTGTCCGGGGTCCAAGCTCTGTCCGGTCCGACGCTACGGGGAGGGACCGACAATTCCAGGCGCGGCGACTGATCTGTGGATCGCTGGCCCCGTTGTGCACAACACCATAGACGAACAGATGTTCGAGGTTTACAGCGACACGCCCGTCCGGCGAGGTTTTCGCCCTCCGCCGCTTCCGGAGCTGGAACTCCCAGGTCAGCGCCGTTCCGGCGGCACCTCGAACTCGACGCAGACCGCTCGCCAGATCTCCTTCGCCGACGTCCCCGAGTTCAGCGCCTCTTCGACCGTGCGCCCGCCGAGCCCGCTGAACACGTGGTCCTTGGCGAGCATCTCGGCGCGTCCGGACCCGAACTCCTCGGCCATCAGCCGTCGGAACACCGTGATACGCATCGGGCGAATGCTAGCTTTCCCGCTCCGCCGCGGATCACTCCCCCGGCTGGACGTTCTGTTCGAAGTAGTCGGCCAGGGCGCCCGGCGTGGCCGCCTGCCCGCCGGAATTCACCTGATAGAGGAACCCGACGAGGGGCCGGTCCTTCACCGTGAAAACGAGGACCGCCGACGACTGCCCGGCCGCCGCCGCGTAGTGGCCTTCGAGGGCGTTGCCCTTCCAGTCCGCTTCGGTGCGGTCGCCGCCCGCAGAGGAGAGCAGTCCGTCGGTGTACTGCTTCAGCTCCGCTGCCGACTGCCCCTGCACATACGTCACCTGAGTGCCCGCGCGTCCCGGCGCGGCGCACGTCGACGCGGCACCGAGGCTCTTCGCCGGCGCGGCCGGACCGTTGCCCATGCCGGGAGCGCAGCCGCCGTTGTCAGCGACCTTGCCCGCCAGCTGACGCATGCAGCCGGTCAGTCCGGACGAGTCGGCTTGCCCCGGCGTACGGCATTCATCAGCGGTGTACGTCTTCACCGACGAACCTTGTGTTGTCAGGAACACTGTCAGCCCCGCCGCGAGCACGACCACCACAGCCGCCGCGATGCCGATCAACAGCTTGGTGCGGCTCTTCTTCTCCGGCGCAGCGGGCGTGTACGTCGGGAAGTTGGACGGTGCCGGCGAAGGCTGGAACGGCGGCATCGGCTGTGGCTGCGTCGGCGAGTACGCCGGGTAGTTGCCTTGTGGCGCAACAGGCGGCGCGTACGGCGCGCCTGACGCCACCTGGCCCTCGACGTTCTGCGTACGCATCGACAGTCCGTCTTTAGCGACGTGCTGCGCACCCAGCGCGACGGCCGTCTCCGGCTGGTCGAGGCTCGTGGGGACGACGCCGAGCTTCTCCGCGATCATCGACCCGACCAGCGGCAACCGGCTCGAACCGCCGACGAGGTAGATGCCAACAAGACGATCCGAGGTCAGCCCAGCCGAACGCAGCGTCCGCGAGAGCAGCTCCACGCTGCGCAGCATCGCGGGACGCACCAAGCCTTCGAGCTCTCCGCGCGTGACGAGCACGTCCTTGAACGGCTCCGGCATCGGGACCTCTGTCTGCGGATGCCGAGACAGTGCTTCCTTCGCGGCCTTCACGTCTTCTTGCAGCGCGCGTCGCGTACGCCGGTCCGCAGTGGACTCGGGGCGAAGCAGCCGCTGCCAGCGCTGCGGGTCCGAGTGCGACACCTCACGTCCGACGTGGACCATCAGCGCCTGGTCGACGTCGAGGCCGCCTAGGTCGGGCAGACCGTCTTCGGCGAGCACTGTGTAGCCGTTCTGGTTCGCGCCGACGACTGCGACGTCGAAGGTGCCCGCGCCGAGGTCGTACACCGCGAGAGCCTGTCCTGGCGCCAACGCGCGCTCCGGGAACGATGCGAAGTGCGCCGCGGCGGCGACTGGCTCCGGCACGAGGACTACGTTTCCGCGAACGCCAGCAAGCCGCGCCGCGCTCAGCAATACGTTGCGGCGCACCGGGCCCCACTGCGCGGGGTGGGTGAGCCGGACCTCGTCCGGCTGCTCGCCGCCGAGCTGGCGCGTGGTCTCGTCGAGCACCCGGCGCAGGATCGCGGCCAGCGCTTCGTTGACCGGCACGACGTCTGTGCCGAGCAGCAGTGTCTGCTCGTCGATGCGCCGTTTAGGGTTGGGCTCGAACCGTGTCGGGTCGAGGCGCGCGCGACGTTCGGCGTCCCGGCCGACCATGAGTGTGCCGTCTTCACCGGCGAACACCGCGGAGGGCATGTTGGCCGACCCGTCGACCTCTACGACGCGAGGCGGCCTGCCGTGCGCGGAAAGGACGGCAACGGTGTTGGACGTCCCGAGGTCCACCGACAGGATCCGCACAGTAATTTCCCCTCGACTCAAGCAGCGCTGGCGGAGATGCTGCCACGTGCCCGGTCACCGTGCGTGCGGACCCGCGAAACTCGCGGCGCGCGCAACCCCGGGAGACAACGGAACGTCTCGTCTTCCGAGGACGGGGAGGCAATGACAGAGCTAGTGGACAAGACTCGCCGAGCACAGTTCGGACAGACCGCGGCGGGCGGTCCGGCAAGACCGTGGCGGGTCGCGGCGGCCAAATGGGGCCGTTCCGGCTACGTGCACGCGGCAGTGCTGTTCCTCGTGGTGCGGCTGGTCGGCGTCGGTGCGCTCGCCGCCATGGCCGCGCCCCGGGACCTGCCGCTGGGCGACCGGCTGCAGTCGTGGGACGGCTGGTGGTATCTCCAGATCGCGGAGCACAGCTACACCGGCGTGAGCAATCCGCTCGACGCCGCCGGGCTGCCCTATCCCGATGCGGCGTACGGCTATTTCCCGCTGTACCCGGCTTTGACCGGCATGCTCGAAAAGCTGCCTGGGGTGTCGTACTTCGGGGCGGGCATCCTCGTGTCGACGCTCGCCGGAATCGCGGCCGCGACGGCGATGTACCGGATCGGCCGGCTCGTCCACAGCCAGCGGGCGGGGCTGCTGCTCGCCGTGTTGTGGGGCGCCGCGCCGATGGCGATCGCCGAGAGCATGGTGATGACCGAGGCGCTCTTCACCGCGTTCGCCGCGTGGGCGCTGGTCGGTGTGCTCGAACGCAAGTGGTACCTCGCCGCCACCGCGACGCTGTTCGCCGGGCTCACCCGGTCCACCGCGTGCGTGCTGGTCGCTGTCGTGGTGATCGCCGCGGCCGTCGACGTGTGGCGGAACAGACAGCGGTGGAACGCGCTCGTGTGCGTTTTCGTCGCGCCGCTCGGGCTGCTCGGCTACTGGATGTTCGTCGCGGTGCAGACCGGCAGCCTGACCGGCTGGCAGGACGTGGAGCTTCGCGGCTGGAACACGCGTTTCGACGCCGGTTCCGAAGCCTGGAAGTGGATCACGCAGACGCTCTTCACCTCGGGCAATGCGTGGGAGACGCTCGTCGTGCTCGTGACGCTCGCGGCGATCGCGCTCGCGGTCGTCTCCGTGACCGGCCGCCGGATTCCGTGGCCGTTGGCCGCGTACGCGGCGGGGGTCGTGGTGCTGGTCCTGTGCAGCGCCGGGCTGCCTGCCCTGAAGTCGAGGTTCCTGCTTCCGGACTTCGCGCTCCTGCTGCCCGTCGCGATGGGGCTGGCCGGTCGCAAGAAATCCACGATGATCGCCGCGACGACCGTATTCGTGCTGGTCGGGGCCTGGTATTCGGCCTATTCGCTGACTGTGTGGAAGTACGCGATCTAGGCCGATCGGTCACCCACACGAGCGGGTCCGGCTCGGACCGCACTGCCCTGGCCCCGGAAATTGTCGGGGGTGCCGCGCATGATGGATCCCGTGGCAAACGACGTCCTCGACCTCTTCTCCCCGGCGACCAGCACCTGGTTCGCCGGAGCCTTCGCCGCCCCGACGGCCGCGCAGGAAGGGGCCTGGCGGGCCGCACACGCCGGGCAGCACGCCCTGGTCGTGGCGCCCACCGGGTCCGGCAAGACGCTGTCCGCCTTCCTGTGGGCACTGGACCGGCTGGCGGCGGAACCGCCGCCGGCGAACCCGCGCGAGCGGTGCCGGATCCTCTACGTCTCGCCGCTGAAAGCGCTGGCGGTCGACGTGCAGCGCAACCTGCGCGCGCCGCTGGCGGGCATCTCCCAGGCCGCGCACCGGCTCGGCCTGCCCGCGCCGGAGATCGAGGTCGGCATGCGCACCGGCGACACCACGGCGGCGGAGCGCCGGTCGTTCGGGAAAACCCCACCGGACGTGCTGGTCACCACGCCGGAGTCGCTGTTTCTCATCCTCACGTCCTCGGCGCGGGAATCGCTGAAGGGCGTCGAGACGGTGATCGTCGACGAGGTGCACGCCGTCGCGGGCGGCAAACGCGGCGCGCACCTGGCGTTGTCGCTGGAACGGCTCGACGCGCTGCTGCCCAAGCCGGCCCAGCGCATCGGGCTGTCGGCCACCGTGCGCCCGGTCGACGAGGTGAGCGCGTTCCTCGCCGGCGGTCGCCCGGTCACCGTCGTGCAGCCGAAGCTCGCGAAGACGATCCAGGTGCGGGTGGAAGTGCCGGTCGAGGACATGGCGAACCTCGACGGCCCGGCACCGTCTCCGATGGAGCGGCTCGACGACCTCACGTCGCTGTCGCAACTGCCGTCCGAAGGCGGGATCGGCACCCAGGAAGAGGTGGCCGGCGCGGCGGTGAAGCGGCCGTCGATCTGGCCCGCGGTCGAGGAACGGGTGCTGGAGCTGATCCGCGCGCACCGCTCCACCATTGTGTTCGGCAACTCGCGGCGGCTCACCGAACGGCTCACCGCGCGGCTCAACGAACTCGCGTCCGAGCAGACCGGTCTGTCTCAGAACGACGCGTTCCCGGCGGAGGCGGTCGGGCAGTCCGGCGTCACGTCGGGTGCGGAGCCGGTCATCGCGCGGGCGCACCACGGGTCGATGTCCCGCGAGCAGCGCACCCACGTCGAAGAGGAACTGAAGTCCGGGCGGCTGCCGTGCGTGGTGGCCACGTCGTCGCTCGAACTCGGCATCGACATGGGCGCGGTGGACCTGGTCGTGCAGATCGAGGCTCCGCCCACCGTGGCGTCCGGGCTGCAGCGCGTCGGCCGGGCCGGGCACCAGGTCGGCGCGGTGTCGTCCGGCGTGATGTTCCCGAAGTTCCGCGGCGACCTGGTGTCGTGCGCGGTGGTCGCGGAACGGATGGCGACCGGGGCGATCGAGGCGGTGCGCTACCCACGCAACCCGCTCGACGTGCTGGCCCAGCACGTCGTGGCGATGGTGGCGCTCGAGCCGTGGACGGTGCCGGAGCTGGCGGCGCTCGTCCGGCGGGCGGCACCGTTCAGCTCGCTGCCGGACGACGCGCTGCACGCGGTGCTCGACATGCTCGCCGGCCGCTATCCGAGCGAGGAGTTCGGCGAGCTGCGGGCGCGGATCACGTGGGACCGGGTCGGCGGCGAACTGCACGGGCGGCCGGGTTCGCAGCGGCTCGCCGTCACGTCCGGCGGCACCATCCCGGACCGCGGGCTGTTCACCGTGATGACGCCGGGCGACGAAGGCAAACCCGGCTCGCGCGTGGGCGAGTTCGACGAGGAGATGGTGTACGAATCGCGGGTCGGCGACACGATCCTGCTCGGCACCTCGTCGTGGCGGATCACCGACATCACCCATGACCGGGTGATCGTCGTGCCCGCTCCCGGCCAGCCCGCCCGGATGCCGTTCTGGAAGGGCGACGCTGCCGGACGGCCGCTGGAACTGGGGCGGGCGCTCGGCGCGTTCGTCCGCGAACTGTCCACTTCGGACACCCCGGCGGCGCGAGACCGGGCCGCCGCGGCCGGGCTCGACCAGCGCGCCTGCGACAACTTGCTGGCGTATCTGGAAGAACAGAAATCAGCGACCCGGCACGTGCCCAATGACCGGGTCGTCCTGCTCGAGCGCTACCGCGACGAACTGGGCGACTGGCGAATCGTGCTGCACTCGCCGTTCGGCGCTCAGGTCAACGCTCCGTGGGCGCTCGCGATCGCCGCCCGGCTGCGGGAAAACCGCGGCGTCGACGCCCAGGTGGCGCACTCCGACGACGGCATCGTGCTGCGGCTGCCCGACGCGCTCGACGCCGACGGCGGCGAAGTCGCCATCGGCGCCGACGACGTCCTGCTGGACCCGGAGGAGGTCGAGCAGCTGATCGTGGCGGAGGTCGGCGGTTCGGCGGTCTTCGCGGCGCGGTTCCGGGAGTGTGCGGCACGCTCGTTGCTTCTGCCGCGACGTGATCCGCGGCGGCGCACTCCGTTGTGGCAGCAACGGCAGCGGGCGTCGCAGCTGTTGTCAGTGGCGGCGAAGTACGAACGGTTCCCGGTCGTGCTCGAGGCCATGCGCGAGGTCCTGCAGGACGTCTACGACGTCGGCGGGCTGCGGGAGCTGATGTCGGACGTCCGGGCGCGCAAGGTGCGGCTGGTCGAGGTGGAGACGCCGGCCCCGTCGCCGTTCGCACGGAGCCTGTTGTTCGGTTACGTCGGGATGTTCCTGTACGAGACAGACGCCCCGCTGGCCGAACGGCGGGCCGCGGCGTTGTCGCTGGATTCCGCGCTGCTGGCCGAATTGCTCGGTACGGAAGCGATTCGCGAACTGCTCGATCCGGAGGCCGTGGCCGAGGTCGAACGGTCGTTGCAGCGGCTCGATCCGGACCGGCACGCAAGGTCGGCGGAGGACGCGGCGGACTTGCTGCGGTTCCTAGGAGATCTGTCCGTCGCGGAAGCCGCGGAGCGCGGGATCCAGCCGGAGTGGCTGGCAGAACTCGCCTCGGCACGGCGTGCGATCCAAGTGCGCATCGGCGGCGAGGAGCGGTATCTGGCCATCGAGGACGCCGGACGGGTGCGAGACGCGCTGGGCGTCGCGCTTCCGGTCGGCGTGCCCGAGGCGTTCACCGAGCCGGTGGCGGATCCGGTGGGCGATCTGCTCGGCCGCTACGCGCGGACTCACGGTCCGTTCTCCGCGACTGCTGCGGCAGATCGGTTCGGGCTAGGAACAGCAGTTGTCACCGGCGTGCTGGACCGGCTCACCGGTGAAGGCAGGCTGGTCCGCGGCGAGCTGAGTCCGGTGGGACATCCGGAAACCCATGGTGTGGGCGTCGAATACTGCGACGCGGCCGTACTGCGGCGGTTGCGGCGCGCGTCGCTCGCCCGGCTGCGGGCAGAGGTCGAGCCCGTGGAACCGGCGGCGCTGGGCCGGTTCTTGCCCTCGTGGCACGGAATCGGCGCGCGGCTGCGGTCCGCGCCGACGGCCGACGACGTGCTGTCGGTGGTCGAACAGCTGGCCGGCGCGCCCTTGCCGGCGAGCGCGGTGGAGTCGTTGATCCTGCCCAGCCGGTTGCCGGGCTACTCCCCCGCACTGCTCGACGAACTCACCACCGCGGGCGAGGTCACCTGGTCGGGCTGCGGCGCGCTCTCCGGCGGAGACGGCTGGCTGGCGCTGGCTCCGTCCGACGTCGCGGATCTTCTGCTGCCCGAGGTCGAGGAGAATCCGCCGACCAGCCCGCTGCACGAAGCCATCGTGACGGCGTTGGAAGGCGGAGCGTTGTTCTTCCGGCAGCTCGTCGACCGGGTCACGCCGGGCCTGGAGCAATCGCCGGACGACGGTGCCGTGGTGGCCGCGCTGTGGGATCTGGTGTGGGCTGGGCTGGTCACCGGCGACACACTCGCGCCGCTGCGCGCGCAGGTCGCAGGCCACGGCGCGCACAAGCCGCGGCGGCAAGCACCACGCGGCCGGTACGCCCGCATGCGCGCCGGGCGTCCGGCGATGCCCTCACGCACCGGACCGCCGACCGCCGCTGGCCGATGGGCACTGACCCCACTTCGGGAAGCCGAGCCGACTCGTCGTGCGCATGCCCGCACCGAGGCGTTTCTGGAACGGCACGGCGTCCTCACCCGAGGCGCGCTCGACACCGAACGGGTCACCGGCGGTTTTTCCGGGATCTACAAGGTGTTGCGTGGCATGGAGGACACCGGGCAGGTCATTCGCGGCTACGTCGTCGAGGGTCTCGGCGCCGCACAGTTCGCGGCGAAGGGCGCAGTGGACCGGCTGCGCGCCCTCTCCAGCACCGCGCCCGCCACTGCGAGCCGCAATGAGAGCGCTCGAGCCGTAGTTCTCGCCGCCGCGGACCCAGCACAGCCGTACGGCGCGGCACTGTCCTGGCCTGCCGCGACTGGCGACACGAAACACCGGCCAGCGCGCAAAGCCGGAGCACTGGCGGTGCTGGTCGACGGAATCCCGGCCTTGTACGTCGAACGCGGCGGTCGCTCCTTGCTGAGCTTCACGGAGGAACGCGGTTCGCTGCAGGCCGCCGCGGCTGCCTTGTCGACCGCTGTCCGGGAGGGCTGGCTGGGTCAACTGGCCGTGCAGCGCGCGGACGGAGAGCACGCGCTGACCTCTGAGCTGGCCGAGATCCTGCAGGAAGCCGGCTTCCGTGCGACTCCGAAGGGACTCCGTTTGAGAGCTTGACACTGCCTCGGTCCGTCTCAGGCTGGCGCGTGGCCAAGCCACGAACGCGAGCGCGTCCGACCCATGGCTCCGCAGACCGGCCAGCCCCGTCGCGCGGCGAGGAGGCGTGGTCGGCGGACCCGCGTCGGGGAAGCAGGTGGCGTCACTAGACTTCTCGTGGCCCCTCGGTGGACAAAAGGACGTTCGATCATGGCGATGCGCGAGTTGCGCTACTTCGGTGACCCGGTGCTCAAGTCCGTGTGCGACCCGGTGACCACGTTCGACAGCAAGATCGAGGCGCTGGTGAAGGACCTCCTCGACAGCGTGCAGCCGGAGGGCCGGGCCGGGCTCGCGGCGCCGCAGATCGGGGTCGGGCTGCGGGTGTTCAGCTACGACGTCGGCGGGCTGACCGGGTACGTCATCAACCCGGAGATCGCCCACCTCTCCGAGGAGACGCACGAAATCGGCGAGGGCTGCCTGTCCGTGCCGGAGCTGTGGTTCCCGACAGTCCGCGCGAAGCACGCCGTCGTGCGCGGCGTCGACCTGCGCAACGAGCCGATCGAGGTCGAGGGCGTCGACGTGCTGGCCCAATGCCTCCAGCACGAAACCGACCACCTCGACGGAAAGCTCTACCTCGACCGGCTCACTCCCGACCGGAAGAAGCAGGCGCTGCGCGAGGCGCGGGGCAAAGACTGGTTCTGGAACCGCTGACCGGCCGCGGAGCCCGGGACATCCGGGGCGTCTGGGCGGCGAAGAGCCGCAGCACCGTGTCGTCGTCCGGGCTGGTTTCGGCGTACAGCCCGGCGCGCGCGGCAGTCCGGGCCATGGCATCGTTGCTCGGAAGACGGACCGCAGTCAGTTCCGTGATCCCGTCCGCCCCGGCGAGGGCGACCAGCCGAGCGAGCAACGCCGTGCCGATTCCCTGTCGCTGCCAAGCATCCTCGACGAGCAGCGATACCTCAGCCGTGCCGTCGCGCTGAGAGATCAGCTGTCCGAACCCGATCACGTCCGGGCCGCACACTGCGAGCAAACTGGTTCCGCGCGGCGGCATGAGCAAGCGGTGCAGCCATTTTCGGGGAACCGTGCGCAGCCCGGTGTGGTAGCGGTTGAACAATGTCTTCGCCGAACAGCGAAGATGCACCGCGCCGATCGCGTCGATGTCGCGCGGAGTACCGATCCGCAGAACGACCGCGACCCCGTCCGGACGGTCAAGCACCACCGGCCCGGCCAGATTCTGCTCCGCCGCGGCGAGTAATTCCAGGAACGCCGCAGCCTGAGCAAGTTCGGAGTCAGCGAACGCCACCCACCGCCGCCGCGCGACGAACGCCTGCCCGTCGCCGAAGGGAAAGACCGCCCGGTGCCCGCCCTCCGTGCGCGCCGGGTTGGATTCGTTCGCGGGAACCAGCGTGACGAGGTCGGCGGACAGGACCGACCGCAGCATCGGAGCACGGCAACCGGGATCAGCAATCGCCCGCCGAGCGGCGCTGAGGGCCGTTGCGGTCGAATCGCGAAGTCCGCAAACGCTGGTTTCGACAGCTGCCTCTCGCGCCAAGGCGCGCGCGGGTGCTGCCGGGGCGGGCAGGTCTCCAGTCCCGATGCACAACTCCCCCGCGACGGGGAGCGCAGTCGCCGCACGGAGTTCCGTAGTACCGGCTCCCGTTGCGGCCTCCTGAACTGCGACGAATCCGTTCACCGCCGAGGCAGGCGACTCCCGGATCGCGGCATCGCCATCGGACTTCCCCAGCGCGAGCGGTTGAGCTGCGGCAGGCTTCCGGACGCCGGTGCCGGAGGTGGCCTCTCGATCGGCAGCGAAAGTACTTGCTCCAGGACCGCGCGATTCTCCGACGACGGAATCAGCGGGCGGGTTCTCCGCGCCCGGGAGCGGATTTGCCGCAGAGCGTTCGCTGGCATCGGCTTCAGAACGGGTCGTCTGGTCAGCCGCCGACGCTGACGAAGCATGGCGTTCGTACGCAGGAATCTCAGCACGAATCTCCCGGTCGGCGCGGAAAGCAGTTGCATCCGGAACACCGTGTTCCCCGGTATCAGGCGCAGCGGCAGTCGTCCGGTCGGGGGCGGGTGTGTCCGTGATCGGGGCGAGGAGTTCCCGGGCGACGGCCTCGGCGATCGAATCCTCGGGTGCGGGGGCCGGTGCGCGGAGTTCGGGGATGGCGGTTTCGGTCATCCCCAGGCAATCTCCGCCTTCGTCGCGGAGGGCGTCTATCAGGAGGTGTTGTGGCAGCCCGGTTGCGGGGCGCAGCACGAACTCGTCTAGGACGCCGCCGGGCACGGGGTGTCTGGTGAGGCCGACGATGCGGCATTCGAGGTCCGCTAGTCGGATCGCGAAGCGGGCCAGCGTTCCGGGGTAGTCGTCGGAGCGTACGCGTACTCGCCAGGCTCGGGCCGGTGGGCGGTTTTCTTTGGAATGGCTGGGGTTTGACTCGGAGCGAGCGAGGTGTGCCGACTCGTCGGTGAGGGCGTTTGCGAGGAGGCTGCGGGGCGTCGAAGGCATGTCCATGGGACTTACCGTTCCTGACGCACGTAACCGGGGGCGTCCTGTGGTGTTTCGGGCGTGTCAGAGGGTGCCCGGGAATGCGTGATCTGCGGGAAACGTGGCGCGGATCAGCGTGGGGCGAGCAGGCGGAATTCGTTGTCTTCCGGGTCGGTGAAGTCGGTCTGATCGACCCGGTGGGCACCTGCGGCTTGGAGGCGGCGGGTTTCGGCGGCGTGGTCGTCGTCGAGGGCCGGGGCTAGTTCCAGATGGAGGCGGTTTCGGTCGTGCTTCGGGGTTTTCACGCGGAGGAATTCGAGAGTGGGGCCGCGGCCGGAGGGGTTGCGCAGGGTGGTGATGGCGGGCTCTTCGGCGGTGATGGGCCAAGCTGTGAGCGAGGACCAGAAACGGGCTAGGCGTGCGGGGTCCTCTGCGTCCACGACGATCGCTGCTAGGGCACCGGCACTGGCGTATTCCTGGCGAGGTTCCAGCACGCAGAACTCGTTGTCTTCGGGGTCTGCCAGGACTATCCATGGGACGTCGCGCTGGCCGATGTCGATGGGGCGTGCGCCTAGGGAAACGGCTCGGGCGACGGTTTCGCGTTGGTGTTCGTCGGACGTGCTGGAGAGGTCTAGGTGCAGCCGGTTTTTGGCGGTCTTCGGGCGAGACGAGCGGGCGAAGACCAGGTTGAGATCGCAGCCGTCGTTCGCTGCGGGATGGACCTCGTCCGGGGATTCCGCGGTGGTGTGCCAGCCAAGGAGGCCGGACCAGAACCGGGCCAGGCGGGCTGGTTGTTCGGCGGCGATGGCCAGGTTGACCAGACGGGTTGCCATGTCGCCACGGTAACGGGGAGGACCGACAAAAACGGCGGATCGTGCGCTGGCGAGACCGGGTGAAAGAACTGTGCCGGCAAGCGCGGGGGTATCGCGCTTGCCGGCACAGCCGGATCGCCAGGTGGCCGGTGAGAAACCGAGAAGCTTCCCCGCTTTCGGTTCTAGGCGGTCACCTGGTGGCCAGTCGCAGCAGGGCCCAGGTTTGGGCGGACAATTCGTGGTCGCCGTCGGTGTGGACCATGGTCACCGGGACTCTCCCCCAGAGCCAGAGGTACACGTTTTCGGGCGAGCCGGTGACTATCGCGTCCGCGGCGTCGGCTTCTCGGGCAGAGCAGCGCCAGGCTTCTGTTTCGCCGGGGCCCGCTCTCGCGATCCAGCTGTGGCCTCCGGTGTGGAAACCCACTGTGCCGTTTCGGGTTCCCGAGATGCCCATGGTGGTGAGCTTATGTCCGAAGTAGAGGGTGAGAGCTTCGTCAACGCCGTCGGCGGCCAAGTCGTCCGGGACTGTCGAGTCGCCGGTTCCGGCTGCGTTTTCCGCGTCCACTCGGTGCACGAGGGTTTCGTGGAGCATGCGGCGGCGCCAGAAACCGTGGGTCGGGTCGGCGGACCACCAGGTGGCGGCTCGGGAGGCCGGGTCGTGGTCGGCCAGTTCCACCTCGAGTTCGGTGCGGGCGGCGGAGTAGAAATCGACGACCGGCTGGCCGGGCAGGGGCTCGCGCCACAGTTCGGGGCGGCGGCCTTCGCGGATCCAGCCGAGCACCTGCCAGTACACGGCTCCGACGTGCTTGAGCAGCTCGTTCAACGTCCAGCCCGGGGCGGTGGGCACCGGCGAATCGGGCGACGCCGAGTGCGCCACCTCCCCCAGCAGCAGCGCCTCCGCGGCGAACGCCTCGAGCAACCGGCCGTGGTCGACCGTGCCGAGTTCACGCGACATGAGCTTCCCCGGACATCGGCAGGCCGTGCACGACCCGGCGGACCAATTCGAGGAACTGGGCGGTTGCCTGCAGCAGGCCCTCGGCCAATTCGGCGGTGACGCGGCCGGTGATGCCCGCTTCGGCGGCGGCCCGGGTTTCGGAATGGTCGGCGAAGAAGGCCGACCATTCGCGCAGTTCGGGAGCGACTGCGTCGAGCAGCACCCAGCCGCTGGCGGGACGGCCCCGGCCACGGCGCGGACGGCCCCGGACGGCGAGCACCGCACCCGCGCCGCGCAGGGCGGCGAGATAGGCGCCGATGAAGCGTTCGGCTGGGTCGCGTTCGTTTTCCGCGTGGTCGAGTCCGCGATTGGCCTGGGTGAGGAGGGTGACCGCCTCGGGAGCGACCGGCGGGCGCAGGGACAGCGGGAGTTGCGGCTGGCCCGGGCTGCCAGAGCGATGGGCGGCCGACTCGGCGGAGGGCCGGACGGCGGCTCGGCTGCGGTGGACGACCTGCCTCGGGGGCGGCGAACTGGGCAGGGCGGGCTCGGGGACGTGGTGCACGGTTGGCTTGGAGGTTGGAGCGCCCGACGGGGTGCGCTCGGTCTGGGGAGCGGGGTTGGCCGCTGTGGCAGAGGGTGCGGTGGGGCGGTTCTTCGACGGCTTCGAGATGGGGGAACCTGCTGCAGCGCGCTCTGACTGGGCAGCGGAATTGGCCACTGCAGCAGAGAAGCTCTCCGACGGCGTTGAGGTCGGGGAAAATGAGGGGAGGAGCTCAGGCTGATAAACGGGACCGGTCGCCGCAGCAGGCAGTGCGGTGGAGCGGTTCTCCGACAGCCTGGATGCGGAGGAACCCGCCGGGGTGTGCTCAGGCTGGAGAGTGGGCTGGGCCGCTGCGACGGATCGCGCGGTGGAGATGTCCTCTGGCGCAAAGGGCAGCGCGGGGTCGGTCGCCGGAGCAGCACGCCGAGCAGAGCCAGCCGTCGAAGCGGACGACGGAGCCGAAGCAGACGGAGCGCCAGAAGCCGACGGTTGGACAGCACTGCCTTCGGGAACCACGTGCGCAGCGGAAGTCGCCGCTTGAGCAGCGCTGTCCGAGGGAACGGCCGAGGCTGAACCAGCACTTCCCGGCTGCACCGCCGCGCCGAACGTCAGTTGTTCGCCAACCGCGCCAGGTCGGTCTGGGCTGTCCTCCAACGCACGGTCCGCGGGGGACACGACCGAGACGGACATGGCGACCCTCCTCCTGCTCGGGTGGGCCCGGCCGGGGCCCGAGGTGCTTCCCCCACCCCGGGACCGGCCGGTGCGCTCCCACCGGGTATCGAACGTCTGTTCGATCTGTTTCCAGAGTAGCCGCGCCGGCCACTCCGCTCAACCCCGCCGGTGGAATCGGGGCACGTGGTGCGGGACACGGCCGCACTGGCGTGGTCTCATAACGGAGTGAGCACCCACGACCATCCCGCTGTCGCCAAGGTCACCGCCGCGCTGGGCGAGGCCGGGCAGCACGCCGCCGCTGACGGAGTGCGGGTGCTGCCCGCCGAGGTGCGCACTGCCGCGCAGGCCGCGGAGGCGCTCGGCGTGCCGGTCGGCGCTATTGCCAACAGCCTGGTTTTCCGGGCCCGCACGAGCGACGGGGTCGAGGTGGCGTTGCTTGCCCTCACCTCGGGGGCGCATCGGGCGAAGGAGTCCCGGCTGGCGGAACTCGCGGGGGTCGCGGAGGTCGGCAAGGCGGACGCGGCGTTCGTCCGGGAGCACACCGGGCAGCCGATCGGGGGCGTCGCTCCGGTCGGGCATCCGGAGCGGCTCGTGACGCTCGTGGACACGGCGTTGCGCGACTGTCCCGAGGTGTGGGCCGCGGCGGGGCATCCGAAATCGGTCTTCCCGACCACGTTCGACGCGCTCGTCACGCTCACCGGGGGCACCCCGGGCGATCTGGCGGGCGAAGGGGAGGATGGTCGACTGTGACCGCCATGTCCTCCTCCGGGTGCTCCCGGTACGTGCAGCTCTCCGCCGACGAGTTCCGCTCCCGGCTGCCGGAAGCGCTGGCGATCTACGTGAACGCGATGCGCTACCCCGAGGGCACGGCCGAGCAGCGCGCGCCGATGTGGCTCACCCACGCGCTGCGCGAGGGCTGGCGCTGCATGGCCGCCCTCGACGACAACGGCGTGCTGCTCGGAGTCGCCTACGGCTACAAGGGCCGCGCCGGGCAGTGGTGGCACGAGCAGGTCCGGCACGGCCTCACCCGCCGCGCCGGGACGGAGGAAGCCGAGCGCTGGCTGACGGACTACTTCGAGCTCACCGAGATCCACGTGCGGCCGGAGAACCAGGGCAAGCAGATCGGCCAGGACCTGCTGCGCCGGCTGCTCGACGGCGTCCCCAGCGCGAACGTCCTGCTCTCCACGCCGGAAGGCACGAGCCGGGCGTGGAAGCTGTACCGGCGCATGGGGTTCGTCGACGTTCTGCGCGATTACCAGTTCACCGGCGATCCGCGGCCGTTCGCGATCCTGGGGCGGTCGCTGCCGCTCGAAGCGCAGCAGGCGCAAGCGTAGGACGCCGCACGCCCGGTGCCGGACCGGGCGTGCGGCGCGCTCGCCTACCGCAGCGGAGCGTCTCCGCGAAACGGCCCCCAGAGGCCGTGCGCGCCAGCAATTGCGAGCTATCAGGCGTGGCCGAGCGACGGCACCACCGTCTTGGCCACGGCGACCGCCTTCGTGCAGGCGGTGGCCGTGTCGAGGCCGCTTTCGGGCTCGCCGCTGAACTGCACGGAGACGATCTCGCCGTACCCGTGAGCCTCGTCGTCCTTCGGAGTCTCGATCTTGCGCCAGGTCGCGTCGCAGCTGACCACGCTGCTGTCCGCGTCCTTCTTCTGGATGGCCGTGACGCCATTGCCGAGGTCGGCGGGCTGGCCGTCCCCGGCGTCGGCGGGCAGGCCCTGGTGCAGGTGCACGGACACCTGCGGGTAGTGGGTGCCGTCGCCGGACCAGAAGTCGCATTCGTGCAGGCTCTTGGGCTCCACGAAGGACTTCTGCCCCAGCGCGGCCTCGACGGCCTGCTTGCCCGCCACCGCGCACGGGTCGGTCGTCAGCACGGAGCCGGGCACCTGCTTGTACTGCGGCGGGGAGCTGTGCAGGGCCTGCACGACCTTGGTCAGCGCCGCGCGGCCGGGCGCGCAGGCGTCGCCGGCGGACTTGGTCTGGAAGGTGATCCCCAGCGACTGCTCGAACGACGTCACGACGGAGACCCAGCACGACCCTGGCTTGTCGCCGTCGACGACCAGCGGAAGGCCTTCGAGCTTCTCGACCGGGTCCTTCGACATGATCAGCTGGTCGCCGACGCGCAGCACCAATTCGACGGTCTTGCCGCCGGCGTCCTTGACGTCGACGCGGCACTCGCCCCATTCGGAGGAGGAAATGCTCGACTGGTCCGGGGCGCCGACGCCGCCGAGGGTCTTGCTGTCCAGCAGCGCGCACGGATCCACGGTGCGCAGGGCCGCCGCCTGCACCGCGGGGTCGGTGATCGGGGGTTTCGCTTCGGAGGTGGGAGAGTCCGCGGCGGCGGTGCCCGCGGTCGAGCCGCCGCAGCCCGCGAGCAACGCCAGCAGAGCCACCCCAGCAGCCAGCGCCGATGCCCGGAATATTCGGTTTTCGGTGATCATGCGCGGCACCGTAGCGGAATCTGTCACCCGTTCGTGGCGAAATCTCCAAAAATGCGGGCAGTCCGTGAATGATGCTCACCGGGGCTCAGGCCGCCAGTAGCCGACCGCGAGCGCCGCCACGAGCAGCACCGCGCCGCCCCACGCGAACGCGCTCAGCCGTTCGTGCAGGAAAACAACCGAAAGCACGGACGCCGTCAGCGGCTCCAGCAGCGCGGACAGCGCACCCAGCACTGGGTGGGCGCCGCCGAGACCGCGGAAGTACGCGGCATACGCGACGGCTGTCGGGACCACGCCGAAATACACAGCCAGCAGCAGCACGTCGGCGCGGGCGGGCAGGTCCATGCCGAGCCACAGTGCGGCGGGCGTCAGCAGCAAACCGCCGGTCAGGCAGCCGAATGCCGTGGTAGCCAACGGATCGAGGCCGTCGACGGGCTTCGCCGTGACGAGCGTGAGCACGGCGAACCCGGTCGCCGCGAGCAGCGCGAAGCCGAGACCGCCGACCAGCCGGGCGGGTGACGTCGCGGTTTCCGGCGACCAGCGCAACAGCACCAGCCCCGCGACGGCGCCGCCGACGGACACCAGCGTCCACAACTGGGGTGCGCGACGCCGCCGCACCGCGGAAAACACCGTGAGGACAACGGGTGCGGCACCGATCGTGGTCATCGTCGCTGTGCTGACTGAGCTGAGCGCGACAGCGGCGAAGTAGCTGGCTTGGAAGAGCGCGAAGAGGGCTCCGATGAGAACGAGACGGCGCCAGTTTTGCTTGGCAGGAAGGCGAAGTCCGCCGGTGAGAGCGACGTAGACCGCGCTCGCGGCGCCGCCGATGAGCAGGCGATAGGTGGCGACGGCCAGCGGGTGCAGGCCGGCTTGCTGGGCGAGCAGCGAGCCGGACAGGCCGCCGGTTCCCCAGAGCACACCGGCTACGACAAGGGCGGCCGACGAGCGGGCGCGCGAAGGTACGAGAACAGACATTCGGAAGTGGGCTCCTGCGTCGAAGGAATCGGAAATCGACGACGCGGGGCAGCGTGCATAGGCCGGTTCAGGACGTCATCCGGTGGCCGCGGGCCCGGTTTCGGGCGCACGCGGCGAAAACTGCCCCGCTCAGGAGGCTGGTGGTGGGATGACGACGAGGAGCCACTGCACGGACGGGAGCTTAACCAGAGGCCGAGGAGACGATCAACGGGTTTGTGCCGTGCGGCACCAACGGATTTCGCCGTCCTGCCACTCGTCAGTGGCAGTGAGCCCGGCAGCGGCCGCGACGGCGGCGGAGGCCCGGTTTTCCGGGTGGATGTGGGCGATGATCGCGTCCACCGGCTGCGAGAGCAACCAGCCCACGAGTCCTCGCGCGGCTTCGGTGGCGATGCCGCGGCCCTGCCACGGAGTTCCCACCACCCAGGCGATTTCGGCGACCGAGCCGCTGACCGTCGCCTGAACAGTGCCCGCCAGGCCGGAATCGCGCACCTGGATCACCCAGTTCAGCCAGGACACCGCCGGATCGGGCGAGCCCGCGGTCATCCGCCGGTAGCGCGAGCGGAGAGCCGCCAAGGAGTCCGGCGCGCCGCCGATGTACGTGTGCAAGGCCGGGTCGGACAGCACCGACGCCATCTCCTCGGCATGCGAGACAGACAGCGGCAGCAGGTCCAACCGGGCGGTTTCGATGAGCTGAGCGGTAACCATGTGAGGAAGACACCCGGGCCGGTGCGGGAACACCGGCCCGGGAAAGCAGTCTCAGTCCAGCTGCGCCAACTGCTCGCGCAGGGTGTCCAGTCCCATGCCGCCCATCTGCAGGGCCTTGGTGTGGAACTGCTTGATGTCGAACGCCGAACCCTGCCGCGCGCGGGCGTCGTCGCGCGCGGCGAGCCACAGGCGTTCGCCGAGCTTGTACGCGGGGGCCTGGCCCGGCCAGCCGAGGTAGCGGTCGATCTCGTCGTGGACGTGCGCGTGGTCGGTGATCGTGCGGGTCAGCATGAACTCCAGGCCCAGCTCGGGCGTCCAGCGCTCGCCCTCGTGGAATCCGGTGCCCGCCGGGATTTCCCGTTCCAGGTGCATGCCGAGGTCGACCACGACGCGGGCGGCGCGGAACATCTGCTCGGACAGCATGCCGAGCAGGTTGCCGTCGTCGGAGAGGTAGCCGAGTTCCTCCATCAGGCGCTCCGCGTACAGCGCCCAGCCTTCGCCGTGCGCCGAGATGAACGTCATGAGCCGCTGGTACTTCGTGAGCGTCTCGGCCTGGTTGACCGCGGTCGCGATCTGCAGGTGGTGGCCCGGGACGCCCTCGTGGTAGACCGTCGAGACCTCGCGCCAGGTCGTGAATTCGTTGCGGTCGGCGGGAAGCGACCACCACATCCGGCCGGGACGGCTGAAGTCCTCGCTCGGCCCGGTGTAGTACGCGCCGACGCCGCCGCCCGGCGGGGCGATCTTGCACTCCAGCGCCATCAGCCGGTCCGGGATGTCGAAGTGCTTGCCGCGCAAGGACTTCAATGCGTCGTCCGACAACTGCTGCATCCACGCTTCGAACTGCGGGCGGCCCTGCACTCGGTAGCGAGGGTCGGCGTCGAGCACCGCGGCGGCCTCCGCGGGCGTCGCGCCGGGCTTGATGCGGTTCGCGACCGCGCGCATTTCCGTTTCCAGCCGCGAGAATTCGTGCCAGCCCCACTCGTACGCCTCGCGCAGGTCCAGCTCCGCGCCGATGAAGTAGCGCGACCACAGCCGGTAGGTGTCCTCGCCGACGGCGTCCTTCACCGGGGCCTTCGGAGCGAGTTCGGCGCGTAGGAATCCGGCGAACTCCGCGAACGCCTCGTCCGCGGCCCGCGCTCCCGCGGCCAGGTCGGACTTCAGCGAATCGACCCCCGCCCCGGCGACCATGCTGGCGAAGAACCCGGGTCCGTCCTTGAGCCCGGCCCACGTCTCGCACTGCTCGGCGACCTTCGAGACCTGCCGCAGCGCCGAAACCCGCCCCTTGTCGGCCGAGGCCAGCAGCGACGCGCGGACGCCGGCGAGCGCCTCGGGCACCTTCGGCAGCCGGGCCGCGACGTTCGCCCAGTCGTCGGGGGTGTCGGTCGGCATCAGGTCGAAGACCATCCGCAGGCCCTGCACCGGGCTCTCGATCACGTTGAGCGAGGCGGCGTCGAGACCCGCGTCGTGGATCTCCAGCTCGAGGCCGATCCGCTCGCTGAACACGGCCTTCGCGACCCGCTCCCCCGCGTCCGCCGGTTCCGCGGCGGTCACCGCGGCCAGCGCGCGCCGGGCCAGCTCCGCGCGGGCGTCGTGGCCGGCGGGCGAATAGTCGGTGAGCTGGTCGTCGTAGCCCGCGACGCCGAGCATGGTGGCCGCGACCGGGTCCACGGCCACGTAATCGTCGACGTACCGGTCGCAGATCTCCGGAACGCTCTGTTCGGTGGAAGCCATGTCCGGCACGCTACCGGCCGGAGGCGCCCCGAGCCCACGCAGTTACGCGCGGGCGGGCACCAGTCCGAGCCGGGTCACCACCTCGCGGGTCGCCTTGGACCGGTTGAAGGTGTAGAAGTGCAGGTCGGGCACGCCTTCGGCGATCAGTTTCTCGCACAGTTCGGTGACCCAGTCGATGCCCGCCGCGCGGAAGGACTTGGGGTCGTCCGACAGCGGTTCGAGCCGGTCGAGCAGGCGCTGCGACGCCGGGGCACCGGACAGCTTGATCGTGGTGTGCAGCGTCCGCAGGGTGGTCAGCGGCATGATGCCGGGCAGCACGAGCGCGTCGCAGCCCGCGGCGGCGACCCGGTCGCGCAGCCGCAGGAAGTCCTCGGCCTCGAAAAACAGCTGCGCGATCGCGAAATCGGCTCCCGCGCGGAACTTGCGGACCAGGTGCTTCGTGTCCGATTCCAGGTCCGCCGAGCGCGGGTGGCCGTACGGGAACGCCGAGACGCCGACGCAGAAGTCGCCGAGCGAGCGGACCAGCTCGACCAGTTCCTCGGCGTAGGTGAGGCCCTCGGGGTGCGGCACCCAGTCGCCGTAGACGTCGCCGGGCGGGTCGCCGCGCAGCGCGAGGATGTTGCGCACGCCGACCGCCGCGTACCAGCCGATCACGTTCCGCAGTTCGGACACCGAATGGTCGACCGCCGTCAGGTGCGCCATCGGGCAGAGCGTGGTCTCGGTGGCGACGCGGGCGATGCTGCGGATGGTGCCGTCGCGGCTCGAACCGCCCGCGCCGTAGGTGATCGACATGTACGCCGGGTCCAGCGGTTCCAGCTCGCGGATGGCCTTCCACAGGACGGCCTCGTCGGCCTCGTCGCGGGGCGGGAAGAACTCGACGGAGAACGCGGGCCCGTCCCCCCGCAGCCTTTCGATCACCGACGTCATGGAGTGAAATGGTAGTGGCTCGGCTCGAGCCCCGGCAGAGCCGACGGGTGGCCTTGGCCACGCGGCGTACCGTCAGGGGCGAACCCTCCGGGGAGGCGAGCCCATGAGCAGTGAAGACGATCTGGCCTGGGACGAAGACGTGCGCGTGGCCGTCTACCGCGCGTTCGCCTCGCGCGGCCGCCCGCCCACCGCGCCCGAACTGGCCGACGCCGCGCACGGGTCGCTCGCGGTGGCGAAACAGGCGCTGCACCGGATGGCCGACCCGAGATGGCTGTGGCTCGACGAATGCGAGCACGTGGCGCTGGCCGCGCCGTTCGCGGCGGTCCCGCTCGGGTTCGCGGTGATGGGCGAGCACACCATGTGGTGGGGCGGGTGCGCCTGGGATTCGTTCGCGATCCCGCACCTCGTCTCCGGCGAGCCCGAGGTGCTGGTGGCGACGCGCTGCCCGGGCTGCGGCGAGCCGTCCGCGCTGGTCGTGCGGCGGGACCGGCCGCCCGAGGGCGCGCAGGTCGCGTACTTCCCGGCCTCGCCCGACCAGCTCGCGGGCGATCGCGGGAAGCAGCGGCTGTACTGCGCCGAGTCCTGTGTGGACAGTCCGGGCGAGGTGCTCGGGCTCGACGCGCTGTGGCACCTCGCGAAGGACTGGTACGCGGGCTGCCTGGAACCCGGCTACCGGCCGCGAGGGCCCGCGGAGGCGGCGGAATACTTCGCGGCGAGCGGGCGTCCTGACGCGTTCCGGAGCGGCTGAGCGCGTCTGGTGCGCCACATCCGGGGGCGCCCGGCGTGACCCCGGCCGCCCGCGTCCCGGAGGATGAAGGCATGGACGCGCCCGGATTCGACGCCGATCTCCCCGTGCACGTGGAGCGTGCGCTGGCCGATTTCCTCGGCCGGGCGGGGACCGAGATCCTGCGCACCGAGCCGAGCGTCGCGGCCGGGATCGAGGCGCTGTCCGGTTTCGTGCTGGGCGGTGGCAAGCGGATCCGCCCGACGTTCGCCTGGTGGGGCTGGCGCGGCGCGGGCGGCGCGGCTTCCGGTCCGCTCGCCGAGGGCGCGCTGCAGGCGGTCGCGAGCCTGGAGCTGATCCAGGCCTGCGCGCTGATCCACGACGACCTCATCGACTCCTCCGACTCGCGCCGCGGCAGGCCGACCGTGCACGTGGCCGCCGAGAAACTGCACGCGGACCGCGGCTGGCTCGGTTCGCCGTCGGTGTTCGGGCTGGCCAGCGCGGTGCTGGTGGGCGACCTGGCGCTGGCCTGGGCCGACGACATGTTCGCCGAGGCCCCGCTGCCCGCGGCCACGATCGCGGCGGCTCGCCCGGCTTGGCGCGCGATGCGCACCGAGGTCCTCGCCGGGCAGTACCTCGACGTCCGTACGCAGGCCGTGGGCGACGCCTCGCCCGAGGCCGCGCTGCGGATCGACCGGCTCAAGACGGCCGCGTACACCGTCCAGCGGCCGCTGCACCTCGGCGCTTCGCTCGCGGGTGCGGACGACCGGCTGATCGCCACCCTGCTGGAGTTCGGCGGCGACGTGGGCGTGGCCTTCCAGCTGCGCGACGACCTGCTCGGCGTGTTCGGCGACCCGTCAGTGACCGGCAAACCCGCCGGCGACGACCTGCGCGAGGGCAAGCGCACGCTGCTCGTGGCGCTGGGCCTGCAGCTGGCCGCGGAGAAGGGCGACCACGCCGCGGCCAAGGTGATCGCCGACGCGATCGGTGCCGCTGACCTCACCGGCGGCACCGTGGACCAGGTCCGCGAGGCGCTGACCTCGGTCGGCGCGGTCGCCGCGGTGGAACGCCAGATCGACGAGCTGACCGCCTCCGCGAACGCCGCGCTGGAGCGTGCGCACCTGGCCGAGCCCGCCCCGTCGGCGCTCGCCGAACTGATCCGGCTGGCTACCCAGCGGAACTTCTGATGCGGACGGTGAACGGGCACGCCGACCACGTGGTGGTCGTCGGCGCGGGGCTGGCCGGGCTCTCGGCCACGTTGCACCTGCTCGGCGCGGGACGGCGGGTGACGCTGCTGGAGCAGCGGAAGACGCCCGGCGGACGGGCCGGGCAGCAGGACTTCGGCGCGAACGCGGTCGACACCGGGGCCAGCGTGCTGACCATGCCGGAACTGGTGGACGAAGCGCTGCACGCGGTCGGCGAATCGCTGGCCGACACCGTGCCGCTGACCAGGCTCGATCCGGCATACCGGGCTCGTTTCGCCGACGGCAGCTCGCTCGCCGTGCACACCGACGGCGACGCGATGGAAGCCGAGATCCGTTCGTTCGCCGGTCCGGCCGAGGCGGACGGTTACCGGCGGCTGCGACGGTGGCTCACTGACCTGTACGCGGCGCAGAAGGACCACTTCATCGGCGCGAACTTCGATTCGCCGCTGGACCTTGTCCGTCCGGAACTCGTGAAGCTCGCGGCGTTGGGCGGCTTCGGCCGGTTAGGCCCGCGCGTCGCCAGCTTCTTGCGCGACGAGCGCGTACGGCGGCTCTTCTCGTTTCAGGCGCTGTACGCAGGTCTCGACCCGACGCGTGCGCTCGGCGCGTACGGGGTCATCGCGTACATGGACACTGTCGGCGGCGTGTACTACCCGCGGGGCGGCATGGGCGCGATCGCCCGCGCGATGTCCGACGCTGCGACGCGCGCGGGAGCCGAACTGCGGTTCGGTACGGAAGCTGCGTGGCTTGAGCGGGTGTCGTCGCGCGTACGCGCTGTACGCACGCGTTCGGGCGAGCGTATTGAGTGTGACGCCGTGGTGCTCGCGACAGAGCTTTCGGCGGCGTACCGGCTGATCGGCGCGCGTCCGCGGCGTGTGCTGCCGTTGAAGTACTCGCCGTCGGCCTTCGTGCTGCATGGGCACGCGGACCGTTCGTGGCCGGAACTGGACCACCACACGATCTTCTTCGGCCAGGCGTGGGAGCGGACCTTCGCCGAGATTGTCCGCGAGGGCAAGCTGATGAGCGATCCGTCGCTGCTGGTCACGCGCCCGACCGCGACCGAGCCGACGCTCGCTGGCGACGGCGGCGAGATCGTCTCCGTGCTCGCCCCGGCCCCGAACCTGAACACCGGCCCGATCGACTGGTCGCGCGTCGGCCCGGCTTACCGCGAAGAACTGTTGCGTACACTGGAATCGCGCGGGCTCACCGGGTTCCGCGAAACCTACATTGTGGACGAACAGCTCACTCCGGTCGACTGGGCGGCGCGCGGCTTGACCGCCGGGACACCGTTCTCGCTCGCGCACACCTTCCCGCAGACCGGCCCGTTCCGGCCCGCGAACCTGGTGCGGGCGGCGGAAAACGTGGTGCTCGCCGGATGCGGGACGACGCCGGGCGTCGGCATCCCGCCGGTGCTGATCTCCGGACGGCTCGCCGCGGAAAGGATCACCGGCCGGTGAGCGAACTCGACGCGGCCGGCATCGTCGAACCCGCGCTGCGTTCTGCTTATACGAAATGCCGGCGCATCAATGCCCATCACGGCCGCACGTTTTTCCTTGCCACGCGGCTGCTTCCGGCGCGGGCCCGGCCGGCCGCGCACGCGCTGTACGGCTTCGCGCGGATGGCCGACGAACTGGTCGACAACCCCGAGCCCGGCACCGATCCGGCGGTCGCGCTGGACAAAGTGGCCGGGCTCGTCGACGAGGTTTACGACGGAAGCGTCCCGGCCGATCCGGTGCTGGCCGCACTCGCGGATACGGTGTCTCGCTACGACATCCGGCGTGATTTGGTGGGTGCGTTTCTGCATTCCATGCGGATGGATCTGACGGTTCCCGAGTACGCGACTTACGCCGATCTCGGCGAGTACATCTACGGTTCGGCTTGTGTGATCGGACTGCAGATGTTGCCGGTGTTCGGGACTGTCGTGCCGGTGGAGGAGGCTTCGCCTAGCGCGGCGGCGTTGGGGGAAGCGTTTCAGCTGACCAATTTCCTGCGCGACGTCGGCGAGGATCTCGATCGCGGGCGGTTGTATCTGCCTACTGAGGAACTGGCAACGTTCGGGGTGGATCGGGCGGTGTTGCTGGACGCGCGGCGGAGTGGGCGGCCGGATCCTCGGGTACGGGCGGCGCTTGCGGTGGCGGTTTCGCGGACCCGGGCGGTGTATCGGCGGGCTGAGGCGGGGATTCCGTTGCTGCGACCGGAATCTCGGCCTTGCGTGCGGACGGCTGTCACGTTGTACGAAGGAATTCTGGACGAGATCGAGGCGATGGACTACGCCGTGCTGAACCGGCGCGCGGTCGTCGGCAAGGCGCGACGGGTCGCGGTCGCGGTACCTGCGTTGGTACGGCGCGCAGTTACTTCCAGGTCTCGATAACGCGGGTTGGTTCGGCGCTGGCGTCGTACGAGCGCAGCCAGGGCAAGAGTCTCCATGGCGCTCAGGTCAGCCGGGCGCGGTGGGCGGCGACACGTTCCCTTGTGGCGCAACGGGAAGAGCAGTACCGGCGCGGGCTTCCCCCGCCCAGATGCGCGAAGGGTTTCCCGCACGACGGCGACGCGCACAGGCCGCCGGGGACGCTTTGGCGGTCGGCCAGCAGGGTGGCCAAGGCCAGTGCGGAGGACGTGATCAGCCAGGCTCCCCACGGGCCGTCGTCGGACGAGTCGACGTGCAGGTGCCAGCCGAAGTCGTCGTCGTGTGCGGTCAGGCGCGGGGGTCCGGCGTAGGCGGCGAACAGGGCGTTCAGCACCTCGGCGGCCGAAGCGGCGTCGGGGGCGGCGAAGACCTCCCGCAGTTCCAGCGCGGCGGCACGCAACTCGGCCACGTCGCGCGCGGAAAGCCGGGGTTCCGGTTCGCCGTGCTCGACCAGGACTGCGACTACCGAATCCGGCGAAGGATCCGCCGTCAGCAGCACATCGAGCAGCGCTACGGCACGGCGGACCGCGTCCCGGGCGGAGCGGCCCGCGAAATCCGGCTGCGTTCCAGGCATGAGCCACTGTAACATCTTGACAGTGACAAGCCGTTACAGATTCGCGGCCTATCTCATCGGGGCGACGGCTGCGCGCACTGGTGACGAGCTGTCCGGCCCGGCGGTGCTGCTGCTCGGCGTGGGCGCTTCGGGAGCGGTCGCGGGGTCGACGCTGCTGGCCGGGCTCACTGTCGCGGCGGCGGTGGGCGGGCCGGTGCTGGGCGCGCTCCTGGACCGGTCGCCCACGCCTGGCCGGATCCTCGCGGTCGGGCTGATCGGGTACGCGGCGGGGTTGGCTGCGATCACCGCGCTGTTCGGGACGGTGCCGTTTGCGCTGGTGATGGGGATTGCGGTGGCGAGCGGGTTGCTGGCACCGGCGATCGGGGGCGGGTGGACGGCGCAGGTCCCCGCATTGGTGCCCGCACAGAAACTCGGCAGGGCGAGCACGCTCGACGCGATGACGTTCACCGCGGCGGCGCTCGTCGGGCCGGGGCTCGCGGGAGTGCTCGCCACGGCGGCGGGGGCTCCAGTCGCGATGGTCGCGGCTGGGGCGCTGGCGTTGCTCGCGGTGCCGTTCGCGTGGCGGCTCCCCCGCAACAGTGAAAGGCAGCGGCCGCGATTCTTTGCAGCGGCAACGGTTCTCGTCCGGAATCCTGCGCTGCGACAGTCGACCGCCACCTCGACGTTGTCGTGCGTCGGGATCGGGATGGCGTTCGTCTGCTATCCGTTGATCGGCGAGCAACGGCTTGGCAGCGCGGGGTACGGGACGTTGTTGCTCGTCGGCTTGTCGGTCGCGTCGTTGCTGGCGAATGCGGTTCTCTCGCGGCGGTCGTATTCGCCGGATCGCGCGGTGCAGCTGAGCACGGTCGCTATCGGGATTGGGCTCGCGGGGGCGGCGGTGGCACCGAACGCGCCGCTATTGGTGATTGC
The DNA here is from genome assembly GCF_040610415.1 of Amycolatopsis sp. NPDC004079. NCBI lineage: Bacteria > Bacillati > Actinomycetota > Actinomycetes > Pseudonocardiales > Pseudonocardiaceae > Amycolatopsis > Amycolatopsis sp. NPDC004079. Next base: position 41,316 of record NZ_JBEXMH010000055.1, read on the forward strand.
GGTGGCACTCACCGGGATTGGCGAAGGGCCACAACTCGCGTCGTTGTTCGCGGTTCGGCATCGGGAAGCGCCGCCGGAAATGCGGGCGCAGGTGTTCACCACCGCGGCCAGTGTCAAGATCGCCGGGATAGCACTGGGGAACGCCGTTGCCGGGCCGTTAGCCGCCTGCTCCCCCGCCGTCGGTTTGGTTGCGGCGGCGGGGATGCAGGTGGTCGCCGCAGTCGCGCATCCGTTGTGGACGGTCAGAAAGCAGCTAGTCCATTAGGCGTTCCGTTGCCAGTCGGGCCGTCGTATCCCGGGACGCCGGTGCAGAGGTAGTCTCCGCATTCCTCGAATACGACATTGTCTCCGCCGACGACGTCGTTGAGTTTCCCAGCGTACAGCCGCGAAGCGTCCGGATACTGATCGTGATGTCCGGCCAAAGCGATGACTCCGGCGATGAACGGGGCAGACGCGCTCGTGCCGCCGACTACCGTCCAGCCGTGGAGGACTGTGGTCTCGTACACGGCGGGTCCGGTGACGGGGTCGGCTACCGCGGCCACGTCGGCGACGGTCCGTCCTGGGCAGTTCGGGTCCTTCTGCCACGCGGGTTTCGGGACCCAGGCCGAACATCCGCTCGACGCGCCCTTCCACACCGATTCGGTCCAGCCGCGCGCATTGTCCGCTTTGGACAGTGAGGTGCCGCCGACCGCGACGACGCTCGCGTACACCGCGGGCGCGCTCGGTGCCGCGAATCCGCCGTCACCGCTCGACGCGACGATCGCCACGCCGGGATGCCGGTAATGCGCGGCGAAATCGCCGGACCAATGGCTTTCCGGTGCGCCGTAGCTGTTCGACACAATCGTCGCGCCCAGTTTCACGGCCGTGTCCACCGAGGTGCCGAGTGCGTCGAAGGACGCGTCGTCGCCTTCCACCAGCAGGATTTTGCACTGGGAACAGGCGGCGGACGCCATGTCCAGGTCCAAAGCGATCTCCACTGGCCAGTCGCCCTGTCGCGGCGGGAGTGGAGCAGCGTCGCCGTGCTGGTTGACTTTGCGGAAGCAGCCGTTCGCTGTGGTGCAGGCCGGGAGGCCGTAGGTTTGTCGATATACCGCCAGGTCCGCTTCGGCGGTCGGGGCGTCGCCAGCGTCGACGATGGCGATCGTCTCGTTCGCGCCGCCGGTGTCGGGCAGGCGGTAGGCGGAACGCAGGTCAGCGGGGCTGTATCCGCTGGCGCGCAAGGCAGCGCGACTGTCCACTTTGGCGTAGCACCGGGCGAATCCGGGCGCGGCGGGACCGCAGAGGTCACGCGGGGAGGCGGACGCGACGGACGGGATGAGCGCGCCGAGGAGAAGCAGCACAGCGAGGATGCGTTTCATCGCTCGGCCTTCCCGACGGTGTAGGCGTTGCTGATCGTCTGCGTGATCGCATTGCCCGCCAGGTCCCGCGCGGTCACCTTCAGCGACGGCGAGGTCCCGGCTGGCGGATTCCACCACATGGCGACGTATTCGCCGAACAATCCGAAGACCTGCGCGGGCTGCCAGGTGACTCCGTTGTCGACAGACACCGAAACGGTCGCCGAGGTGATCGGCGAATGCGATCCGGCACCGCTGTAAGCGGCGTGGCCGACGTGCAGTTCAAGCACCTGCAGCGGCGAGGACGACGTCGTGGAGAGATCGGAATCCAGCCGGTAATCCACCGTCAGCGCGCCGAGAATCCGGCACGGCTGCGTCGGATCGACTGCCTGGCAACGATGCGGGGACGGCAGCGTGGGGCCAGCCGCGGCCGGGTCGTACTGCAGCGTCAGTTCAGTGTGCAGTTTTCCGGCCTGGCCGACGCCAGGGATCGCGGTCCGGTCGACGTCCAGCATGCCTCGTAATGTCGCTGGTGTCTTCGGCACTTCGACCGACGCGCCGTAGGCACCGTCCTGATCGAACAGTTGCTGATCGTTGCGGTACAAGGAGAAGTGCAGTTGCGGAGCGTAGAACAACGGGATCGCGGTGTGGTCCGGTTCGCTGTCGCGCAATTCCGGGATGGCGACCGAAACCATGCCGCCGGAATAACACGCCTCGCACAGCCGGTCCCGCTTCCACTGCCCGAGACCGGCGGTCAGCGGGCCGCGCGACCAGTCGACGGTCGTGGTGCTGCCCGGCCGGTAGGTACGCGGATCGGCGGTCATGAGCGTGTACGACGAGCCTTTTTGCTCGTACTGCACCCATTCCGTGGTGTGCGTGGTGCCGAGGTAGTCGGTCAGGACGCCGGGGGCGGGAATGAAGAAGCCGCTCGCGCCGAGTCCGTGCCGCAGGATCACCGGGTCCACCGGGCCGCTGTCGATCGCGACCGGCATGGTGTCGGCGGGATCGGCGTACATCCGGTCCTCGACCGTCGCTAGTTCACTGTCCTTTGTGGAAAACGACTGGTTCTCGGCGATGCCGTCGCTGGCGAACGAAAGGTCGACGCGGTACCGGTCCTCGGGCTTGGGCGGTTTGCCTGCCCACTGCACGACGTAGTGCAGCAAGCCCTGAGCGGGCTTCGGCACCGGCCGCACGTACTGCTTGGTTGTGCTGCCCGAGATGCCGACAGCGAATCCGCGGCCGGTCGCGTCCTCGCGGAAGAAGTTGGTGGTGAGCGAAGCCTGCGTGGTCGACTTCGACGGAGCCACCTTCACCTCGGCGGTCGCGTACTTCTCCTCCACGGTGAGAGTCTGCGCGTCCGGCGAATCGCCGACAGTGAACCCTTCGACCCACGAGGTCCGCGTGGCGATCACGCTCCCCGTGCTGTCGAAGTCGGAGAAGGTCGAGGACGCGGTGTAATGCCCTTCGGGAACCGCGATCCGGGTGACGCCGTCGACGTCGACATGCCGCAGCAGCTTGGCCGCGGAATCGGTGTTGATCAGCGACACGATGCCGTTGACTGAGCGGCCCTGCAGGTCGAGGAGCCGGAGTTCGAGGATTTTCATCGGATACTGCGGCTGCTGTTCGCGGGACGCGCCGGCCAGCCGGATCGTCGCGGGCAGCGCGCTGCTGCCTGCCGGACGGCCGGCGACGGCGTCCTCCGCGAGGCGTCGGTGCAGGTCAGCGGCGAATTCCGTGGCCGAAGCGAGGTACCCGGTCGCGGTGTTCCCGGCGGACGAGGCGAGCGTGATGCCGGGCAACGCCGTCGGGGCCGAGCCAGCGGGGAACGTCAGCTCGAGGGGCGTCTGCCCGGACTGCAGCCGGGCCAGCGCGGTGACGTCGAAGAGCGATTTGTCCAGCCGCCCGAGAAACGGAACGGCCTCGCCCGGAATGACATAACGGTCGCCGCCGTCGGTTTGATACGACTGGAAAGCGGTGCGCGGCGGCGACGAAAAGGCGTAATTCGTGCCGCCGTTCGGCCCCGGGAAAACCGTCAGCCGGTCCCCCGTCGGCAAGGTCACTTCCCGCGCTCGCGGTGCCGCCACGGCGAAGGGCGCGGCCGCCGCGGGTGGTGCCGGCAAAGCGGAACTGCCCAGCACCAGCGCGATCGACGCGACCGCGCGGAGTCTTCCGGAAACCCGTCCTCCCATGCCCGATGCTCCTCTCCAGCATGCGGCAGAGCAGGATTTTCAGGACGGTTCCCGAGGATGGACTGGACCAATTGACCGCGTCAACGACCAACGCGGTTTCTGTCCGGAAGGGCGATTGTTGTCAGCCCTTCCGGAGCAATGCGGGAAGGGACTAGAACGCCATCGCCTGCGCGCGCCGCTTGACCTCGGTCCCGTGGCTCGTGCGCAGCGCGTTGATCGGCGTGCTGCCCGGGAGCGTGTCGTCGGCGGTGAAGAGCCAGCGGAGCATCTCGGTGCGGCTGAAGCCGGAGTCGGCGAGCACGGTGATCGTGCCGCCCAGCCCCTTGACGATGCCGTCCTTCACGAAGAAGGCGGCGGGCACGCAGAGTTCGCCCTTGCGCCGGACAGCGATCAGCTCGCCGTCCCGCAGCATCTGGCGGACCTTGTTGGCCGACACCCCCAATGCGGCCGCCACCTCCGGCAACGGCTTGACCGCGACCTCGGTGTCGAGGATGTCGTCGGCGACAGGAATCCCACTCACAGGTGACACTGTGCCACATTCCCCCGTCCGGCCCACTGCTACGCACGGGTGACCCGCCCCGCCGCGCGCGCCCTTCCGTACGATTGCCCACCGTGACGCGCACCCAGCCCAGCCTCGTCGGCACCCTGCTCGAACGCCGGTACCGCGTTGACCAGCTGCTGGCCAGGGGCGGGATGTCGGCCGTCTACCGGGGCCTCGACACCCGCCTCGACCGGGCGGTGGCGATCAAGATCATGGACCCGCGCTTCGCCGACGACCGGTCGTTCGTCGACCGGTTCGTGCGCGAAGCGCGTTCGGCCGCCCAGCTGCACCACCCGAACGTGGTCGCCGTGCACGACCAGGGCTTCGACACCCCGGCGGGCCAGGACACCGGCCTCGCGTTCCTGGTGATGGAGCTGGTCAACGGCGGCACGCTGCGCGACCTGCTGGACGAGCAGGGCCAGCTGGACGTCTCGCTCGCGCTGAGCGTCGCGGAGCCGGTGCTGGCCGCGCTGGCCGCCGCGCACGCCGCCGGGCTGGTCCACCGCGACGTCAAGCCCGAGAACGTGCTCATCGGCCGCAGCGGGCAGCTCGCGGGCGGCGTGGTCAAGGTCGGCGACTTCGGCCTGGTCCGCGCGGTGGCCAGCGCGGGCACCACGAGCTCGAGCGTCATCCTCGGCACCGTGGGCTACCTGGCCCCCGAACAGGTCGCCACCGGCGACACCACGGCCCGCAGCGACGTCTATTCGGCGGGCATCCTGCTGTACGAGATGCTCACCGGCCGCCTGCCCTACACCGGCGACACGGCGATCTCGGTCGCCTACCGGCACGTGAACGACGACGTGCCCCGCCCGAGCGAACTGCGCCCGGACCTGCCGCCGGTGCTCGACGACCTGATCCTGCGCGCCACCCGCCGCGACCCGGAGCAGCGCCCGGCCGACGCCGGCGAGTTCCTGGCGCAGCTGCAGGCCGCGCGCGCCGAGCTGGGGCTGCAGCCGGTCGCGGTGCCGGTGCCCCCGCCGCCGGACGGCGACCGGGTGTCGGACGTCGAACGCACGCTCCCGAACATCCCGGCGGTCCAGCAGAACGTTCCGCCGGGCCAGCAGACCATGCCGGTCTCCGGGCCGCGCGGCACGCGCGCCATGACCCGCGCCGTGCCCGCCGCGCCTCCCCCGGCCGGACCGCCGCACGCCGGGCCGCCGGCTCCCGCTCCCGCTGAGCCGCGGAAACCGCGCGACAAGCGCAAGCTGATCGCGCTGGCGATCGCCGGGGTGCTGGTGCTCGGCGGGCTGATCGGCGCGTTCGCGTTCATCCTCAGCGATTCCAAGGTCACGACCACGACGGTGCCGAAGCTCGCCGGGCTGACCCAGGCCGAGGCGGGCGACCAGCTGCGCGCGGCGAAGCTGAACCCGCGCTACAGCCAGGAGTTCGACAACACCGTCGACGCCAACAAGGTGATCAAGGTGGACCCGGCCCCGGGCACCACGCTCGACCAGGACGCGACCGTGTCCGTGGTCGTGTCGAAGGGCAAGCCGAAGGTGCCGAACATCCAAGTCGGCACCGCGCTCGACACGGCCACGAAGGCGGTCCAGGAGCAGAAGCTCACCGTCGTCCAAGGCACTCCGGAGTACAGCGACACCGCGCCGCAGGGCACCGTCGTGAGCGTGAGCCCGGCGGCGGGCACCCCGGTGGACATCGGCGGCCAGGTGACGCTGGTGCTGTCCAAGGGCCCGGAGCCGCTTCCGCCGGTCCCGGACGTCACCGGGCGGTCCAAGGCCGAGGCGTTCCAGATCCTCCAGCAGGCCGGATTCCAGCCGCAGGACGGCGGCGAGGAGTTCTCGCAGACCGTGCCCGCGGGCGCGGTCACGCGCACCGACCCGGGCGCGGGCTCGGCGGGGACCAAGAAGGTCAAGGTCTACGTTTCGAACGCGGTGCAGGTCCCGGACGTCCGGTACCGCACGTTCGACCAGGCCGCGGACATGCTCAAGCAGGCCGGGCTCGACGTCGACCGCAAGGGCGGCGACGGCAACGGCCACGGGCACGGCGGCGGCTTCGACTTCGTCCTGCAGCAGGACCCGGCCCCCGGCTCGTTCGTGCCCAAGGGCACCAAGGTCAAGATCCGGGGGTTCGGCGGATGATCGGCAGCCGCGGCCGGGTGACCGGCACCGTCGGGCCGGGGCTGATCGGCGAGGTGCTGCTCAGCGTCCGCGGCGGCACCGAGGCCTTTTACGCCTACCCGGCCGAGCCGGACACCACGTTCTCCGTCGGAACACCCGTTCTGGTGGTCGATTTCGAGCCTCCGCGCACGGTCTACGTGGAAAGGTGGCAACCGTTGCGCGCTTGACCGCGTCGCAGTGCTGACGGCGCCTGAGCGCCGTGCCAGCTGAATACGGAAAGTGCGGCGAGGGCTATGGAAATCTGGGTCATCGTGGTGATCGCGGTCGTGGCCGTGATCCTGCTGTTCGGGCTCCTGCGGATCCTGTACAAGGTGGCGGAGCCGAACGAGGCGCTCATCATCTCCGGCTGGGGCGTCCGGGTCGAGCGCACCGAAACGGCCGACAGCCTCGGGTTCAAGATCATCACCGGCCGCGGCGTGAACGTGCTGCCGGGCTTCCAGACCGCGCGCAGGCTGTCGCTGGACACCCGGGGGGTGAACCTGCAGGTCTCGTGCGTGACGAAACAGGGGCTTCCGGTCACCGTGCGCGCGGTCGTGATCTACAAGGTCGGCGACGATTTCGCCTCGATCGCGAACGCCGCCCGCCGGTTCCTCGACCAGCAGAAGGGCATGAACGACACCATCCACGAGCTGTTCTCCGGGCATCTGCGCTCGATCGTGGGCGGGCTGACCATCGAGGAGATGATCCACAACCGCGACGCGCTGACCGGCGAGGTCCGCCAGTCGTCGGCGACCGAGATGATCAAGCTCGGGCTGATCGTGGACTCGCTGCAGATCCAGGAGATCGACGACGAGTCCGGCTACATCGTCAACCTCGGCAAACCGCACGCGGCCGCGATCGCCGCCGCCGCGCGGATCGCCGAGGCGCAGCGCGACCAGGAGGCCACCGAGGCCGAGCAGGTCTCCGCCGCGCGCAAGGCGGGCGCGATCCGGGAAAGCCAGATCCAGCAGGCCGGGTACCAGGCCGAGGTGGACCAGGCCAAGGCGAAGGCGAGCCAGTCCGGTCCGCTGGCCGAGGCGACGGCGCGCCAGGAGGTCGTGGTCCAGGAGACCAAGGCGGCCGAACTGGAAGCGGCGCTGTCCGAGCAGCGGCTGCAGTCGCAGGTGCGGAAACCGGCCGACGCGAAGGCGTACGAAACGCGCACCACGGCCGACGCGGAACGCGACGCGCAAATCGCCCGCGCACAAGCACAGGCGAAGGAAACCGAACTGCGGGCGGGCGCGGACGCGACCCGGGTCAAGACCGCGGCGGACGCTGAAGCGCAGGCGACGAAGGCCCGGGCGGAAGCCAGCGCGAGCGCGACGAAGGCCACTGGCGAGGCCGAAGCCGCGGCGGCCAAGGCGAAGGGCCTCGCGGACGCGGACGCGGCGAAAGCCAAGGGTCTGGCCGAAGCCGAAGCGGCGAAAGCGAAGGGGCTCGCCGAGGCCGAGGCGATCAAGGCGCGCGCGGCCGCACTGGCGGAGAACCAGGAGGCTGTGGTAGCACAACAGCTGGCCGAGCGCTGGCCGGAGATCGTCGAAGCCGGCGCGCAGGCCTTCAGCAATGTCGACCACATGGTGGTCCTGAACGGCGCGGACGGGATGTCGGACATGTTCACCAAGGCGCTCTCCCTCGGCGGCACGGGCCTCGGCCTCGCGCGCCAGCTGATGGACGCCATGGGCCCCAAGCAGTCCGGTTCCGACGGCAGCGTCGCCCCCCGCGAGGACTGATGAGCTTCTTCACGGACGGTCCTCGCGAGCGACCCCTGTTCCCGGTCCGGGAGCAGGAGCTGTTCGGCTACGAGGGCCGTCCGTGGACGGGCCCGCCCGCCGACCACATCGTGCCCGCGCTGGTGCCGTGGGCGACGCCGCTGGGCCGGTCCGAGCGCACCATCGTGGCGCTGCGCGCGGTCGAGGTGTGGCCGGAGGCGATGACGCTGCGGATCGCGGTGTACTCGCGCGACCGCATGGACGGCGCGCCGCTGATCGGCCACCGGCGCATCCCGGACTACAACTCGCTGCTGGTCGGCGTGCTGTTCCCGGACGGCGGCCGGGCCAGCTCCGAAACCGTTTCGGTGCCGAGCGCGGGCGAACCGCACGAACCGGTGCTGCGCGTCGAGGACGGCGGCGGGTCGGAGTTCCACTACGAGCAGCCGGTCTTCGTGTGGCCGCTGCCCAGCGCCGGTCCGGTGAAGCTGATCGTGCAGTGGCTCGACCGCGAGATCCCGGAAACGCACACCAAACTCGACGGCGGGCGGCTGCGCGCGGCGGCGCACGAGGCCAGCGAACTGTGGCCAGGGCTGCCCAAACGGCCGGGCAACGGCGTCGCGATGCGCCAGATCGCCGCCGAGGTCAACGACTCCGCCGGACCCGGACTGCCGCAACGGCAGCCGCGCCGTGCCCCGGGCGAGTGAAATCCGCGGGAATTAGCGTCCCCGAAACATAACGGCCGTCCGCCGGTCATACCCGAGTAGTGTCGTGACATTCGCCCTCGACATTCGCACTCGACGCCGGACGTTGGAAGGTGGACCATGGCGCCTGCCCCGCTCAGCTCGCTCGATGTCGCTTTTCTTTGCCTCTCCAGGGAAACCGCGCCAATGCAGATGGGCGTGGCCCTGGTGTTCGCACCGGAGGAGCCGATCGATCCGGACCGGCTGGCCGCGCTGCTCGCCCGCCGGGCGGCGCATATCCCGCCGCTGCGCCGGAAAATCCGCGCCGGGCTCTTCCCGCCCGGCTCCGCGACCTGGGTGGACGACCCGGATTTCCGGGCAGTGAAACACATTCACCACCACCGGCTGACCACGCTGTACGACCCGGACCCGCTCCCGGAGTTCGCGGCGAGGTGGATCGCCGAACCGCTCGACCCGCACCGTCCGTTGTGGGAACTCACTGTGGTGACAGGTTTTCCGGACGGAACCTTCGCGATCTTGCTAAAACTCCACCACGCGCTCACCGACGGCGCGGGCGCGTACGCCGTCACGGTAGGACTCCTGGACGGATTGCCGCTCCCGGAGCCCGAACCGGCGATTCCGCAGCCGCGCACGCCGATGGAGGCGGTACGGGATACGTTGGAGACAGCGGGAATCGCGTCGTCGGTGGTCCGGGCGGCCCGTCCGCCGTGCCTGCCGCTGGCCGCACCCGCCACCGCCGAACGCCGCCTCGGTTTCGCCCGGCTGGCCTCGGCCGATCTTCGCCGGATCCGGCGAACGCACGGCGGGACCACGAATGACGTCGTGCTCGCGGTGTTGTCCGGTGCTTTGCGCGAATGGCTTATCAATCGCGGCATTCGCGCGGCGGGACGTTCCGTGCGCGCGCTGATTCCCGTGAGCGTGCGCGGGAGAGCGGCCGAGCAAGTGGGCGGGAACAAGCTTTCCGGCTATTTGTGCGATTTGCCGATCGGAATGGACGATCCGGTGCGTCGGCTGGCCGAAGTGCGCGCCGCGATGACGCGCAACAAAGCCGCCGGACCTTCGCGCGGCGCCGGGGCCTTCCCGCTGCTGGCCGACCGGGTGCCCGCCGCACTGCACTGGCTGGGCACGCGAACCGCCGGGCTGGCCGCGCCGCTGCTGTTCGACCTGGTGGTGACGACCGTGCCGGTGCCGCCTGCCCGGCACGCGCTGGCCGGAGCGCCGCTGACGCAGGTGTACCCGTTCGTGCCGCTGGCCCCGCACCAGGCGGTGGGCATCGCGGTGGCGCCGTATCTCGACAGTGTCCACATCGGACTGCAGGCGAACGCGGACGCGGTGGCGGATCTCGGGTCGCTGCGCGACGCGGTGGCCAAATCGGCGGCGGAGCTGCTGGCCGCCTCGTGAGCGGTGCGCTGCGGCTTCGGCTTGTGCGCGGTCTTGCGCCCCAATGTGGCATTGGGTGCGCTCAACGCACCGAACGCCACATTGGGTGCATCTCACGCACCGAATGCCACATTGGGGTTTCTCGGCAGTGCCGGGTGCGGCGGGTCCGTTGCAGCGGTGCTGGCCAGAGGATGCGGAGCACCGGCTGGCCGATGGGCCGCGCGGCACCGTTCCCGCGAACGGTACGTGAGGGGAACCCTGGGGGAATCTGATTCCCTCAGGGTTCCCCTCACGTACCTCGGCATCGCGTGCTGGGTCCGGTGTCCGCTCCGCCCGGGATCAGCACTCCCGGGCGGAGGTCAGCCGCGCAGCATCTCCGCGACCAGGAAGGCCAGCTCCAGCGACTGCTGGGTGTTGAGCCGGGGGTCGCAGGCGGTCTCGTAGCGGCCGGAGAGGTCGACGTCGGAGATTTCCTGTGCCCCGCCGAGGCATTCGGTGACGTCCTCGCCGGTCAGCTCGACGTGGATGCCGCCGGGGTAGGTGCCGAGCTTGTGGTGCACCTCGAAGAAGCCCTGGACCTCGTCGACGATGCGGTCGAAGTGCCGGGTCTTGTACCCGGTGGACGACTCGTGCGTGTTCCCGTGCATCGGGTCGCACTGCCAGATGACCTTGTGCCCGGACGATTCGACCTTCTCCACGATCGCGGGCAGCACCTCGCGGACCTTGCCGTTGCCCATCCGGGAGATCAGCGTGAGCCGGCCCGGTTCGTTGCGCGGGTCGAGCCGCTCGACGTACTCCAGCGCCTGCTCGGGCGTGGTCGTCGGGCCGATCTTGAGCCCGATCGGGTTCGACAGCAGCTCGGCGAACGCGATGTGCGCGCCGTCGAGCTGCCGGGTGCGCTCGCCGATCCACAGGAAGTGCGAGGACAGGTTGTACAGCTTCGGGTTCGCCGCGTCGGCCTGGTCCAGCCGCAGCATCGCGCGCTCGTAGTCGAGCAGGAGCGCCTCGTGGCTGGCGAAGATCTCGGTGTACTGCAGCGAGGTGTCGGTGACGCCGCAGGCGTTCATGAACCGCAGGCCGCGGTCGATCTCGGCGGCGAGCGCCTCGTACCGCTCCCCCGCGGGCGACGAGGACACGAAGTCCTTGTTCCAGTCGTGCACCTGGTGCAGGTCGGCCATGCCGGCCCCGGTGAGCGCGCGGACGAGGTTCATCGCCGCGCCGGCGTTCGCGTAGGCGCGGATCATCCGGCCCGGGTCCGGAACCCGCAGCTCCGGCTTGGCGACGAGCGAGTTGATGATGTCGCCGCGGTAGACGGGCAGCCCGAGCGCGTCGGTGCCGGACGAGCGCGGCTTCGCGTACTGGCCCGCGATCCGCCCGACCTTCACCACCGGCAGGCTGGCGCCGTAGGTGAGCACGACGGCCATCTGCAGCAGCGTGCGCAGATTGGCCCGGATGTGCGGTTCGGTGTTGGACTCGAACGTCTCCGCGCAGTCGCCGCCCTGCAGCAGGAAGGCCTCCCCGCGAGCCACCATGGCGAGCCGGCTCTTCAACCGGTCGATCTCGGCGGGCACAGTGATCGGCGGCACGCTCTCCAGCACGCCGCGCACCCGCTTGGCCAGCGCGACGTCGGGCCACTCCGGCTGCTGCGCGGCAGGCAGCGACAAGGCGGTGTCGAGGCGGTCCCGCAGCTCAGGAGGCAGGGGCGGCAGCTCGGGGAGAGTGTCTACGGGAACGTCGACTGTCCAGTTCACGCGTCTCAGGATAGGGTCTGCCGCCTTTGCCCGGGGCGGTGGGCGTCGAGGGTCACGCGTCCGGGTCTTCCGGGAGGTAGAGCGTGCCGATGCGGTCGGCCACGTCGAGAAGACCGGCCAGTTCTTCCGCCCCGAGGGCCGGGACGATGGTCGACCAATGGTCCAGTTCCGCGGCTGCGGCGAGGATGCGCTTGCGCTGGCCCGGATCCGCGTGCGCGGCCAGGTCGACCAGCAGCCTCGCCCGCACCGGCGGATAGTCGACCTGTTCGGCTTTCGCCAGCGCTCGTTCCAGGTCCCGGGAGGCGACTCCCCGTGCGAACGCCTCCAGCAACTGCTGGCGCCGGTACTCGCCGCTGGTGCGTTCGGCGATGGCCTCCGCGCGATCCGCCCATCCTGCCTCGGCCAATCCGGAAACCAAGGCGGACAGTGCATTGCTGCGGTCGTACCCCTTCAGGAAACCGCACAGTTTGAGGGCGGGACCGTCCTCGCCCCGGGCGGCCAGCTCGGCCACGCTGCCGATCGCATAGTCGAGTGCCTGCCGACTGTGCCGACTGCACAAAGCGATGGTGTCGGTGATTTCCTCCCGGCTGCCGACCGCGCACATCATCGTCAAATAGTCACGCCAGCCGAGGTACGGACCGTCGTCGTACCCGTCGAGCCAGGCGCGCACCTGCGCGGCGAGACGGGCGAGCGCCGCGGTGTCGCCGGTCTGCCGCAGCCTGTGGGCGAGCAGCAGCATCGGTCCACACGTCTGCTCCGGATCGCGGAGCCCGGTGATCACCTTCTCCGCGATCGCCGCCTCCCCCCGCTCGGCGAGCAGGTGCACGAACGTCCGCATCCCGGGATACCGGTCGGAGGGCACGAGCGGGGCCAGCGCCTCGGTCCGCCGGATGTCGCCCGCAGCTGCGGCCGCCTCGACCAGCGCGACGATCGCGTCCGCGACGCGGCGGGCGAGCACGGGGCGGCGAGCGTGCGCCTCCGCCTTGGCCGCGATGTCCCGTGCCCGGGCCTCGTCGCCCTTCCGCAGCACGGATTCGGCGATCCGGACGAGGAAACCGGGGATTTCCCGGCGCGAATCCCGTTCCCTGGACTTCGGCCGGAACCCGACGGTCAGTTCTACGGCACGGTCCGGTTCGCCGCCTTCCGCGAGCGCGGCGAAGTACCGGCCGCTGGCGGCCTCGTACCAGGACGCGTCCGAAATACCCGCGAGCACCGCTGGGATCGGGGGCAGCTCCCCGGCCGCGGCCAGGAGGTCGATCAGCGCCCACGCGTCCCGTTCGTCTTCCCCGGCCGTGTTCAGTTCCTTCCCGGCCAGCAGATCGGCGTAGAGCGTCACCTCGGGCTGTTCCAGGCCGTGTCGCTCCGCCCACGCGCGCAGCCGGTCGACCTCGCCGCTGCGGCGGAAGACTCCGGCGATCTCAACCGCTGGTTTGACCCGGTCCAGCGACGGGTGTCCAGCGCTCGCCTCCACGAAGCGCTCGGCAAGGCCCGGGTGGACCGCGGCGACCAGGCGGACCAGCCGCTTCCATGCCGAGGTCTGTCCCGGACCGGGCGACATCGCCATCACCCGGCGGATCGCCCGAGCGAAATCCGGATCGGGACGGGCGACCGCGAGGTGCGCCTCGACCTGCTTGCGCCGGTCCGCGCTGAGTCCCGGATCCAGGGACGCGACAGCCTCCGCCCGGCGGCCGTCCTCGGCCAGGGCAAGCGGAATCTCGGCCAGCAGCAGATCGCGCACCTCCGCCTCCGGCTGCTCGGCCGCCAGCTGCCGGGCCTCGTCCGGCCTGCCGGTGCGGGCGAGTTCGGCGGCCAGTGCGGTGAGAGCCATCCGCTTCCGGTCGGAATCGAGCACCGACCGCGCCAGAGCCATCGCGTGGTCGATCTCGCCGAGACTCGCCCACAACGCCGGGAGCTCCAACGGCATCACGTTGCTTCGGTCCCGGAAGTTGTCCCGGTAGGTTTCCAGCGTGACGAGCCGGAGAAGATCCGGCTCGGCCGCGTTCCGCACCGCTGCGCTCGCGACATCCAGCTCCGCCAGCGCGGCCAGGTCGTTGCCGGAGACGTCCAGCAGGCGGGTGTGCCGCGCGGGGTCAGCCGCCAAATCGGCGAGAGCGGCCGGATCGCCGGTTTCCTGCACCAGCCGGAAGTACCCGCGCAGCAGGAACTGCGGTGTCTCGGCGGGCCAGCCAGCCGCGCGATAGCGGTGCGCCCATGTGTCCAATGTGGACCTGAAGTCGGCCAGCGCGTCCGCGCCCAGCGCTTCTTCCGCCTCGCGATGCAGATTTTCGTGGCCCAGCACGTAGATCTCGGGGGCTTTGGCGGCGTGCCACTGCGCGGGACGGCGCGAAAAGGACCGGCTCGCCACGCTGCCCAGCGCTCGCTCGACGCTCCGCACCGGCCGCTCGGTCAGCTCTGCCAGATCCGAGCGGGAAAGCCCGCCTCGAGCCGCTGTCACCAGGCCCAGCAGGTCCGGTTCTCCGGAGAGGAGGGCGTCCAGTTCGCGTTCCATGTCGCCTTGGGCGGCGCGGGCGGCCTCGGACGGGGCCAAGAGCCTCTCGATGCCGGGGGCGCGCAGCGGGTGGTCCGCCCGGACGTCGGACGGGACGTCCGGATTGAGCCTGCTGGCGACGATCACCCGCAGTCCGGCGGACGGGAAGGGCAGCAGAGCGGCAATGCTGCGTCCCCCGGCGCTTCGGTCCTCGTCCAGCCCGTCGATCACCAGCACCAGCCGCTGCCCGTCGGATTCGCACCGCGCGGCGGCCTCCGCGAACACCGCGGGCAGGTTGCGGGCTTCCGGGTCCTTCGCCGTCTCGAGGATTTCCGCGAGCTGCTCCTGGACGGCGTCCACGAACGCTTCCCGCGTGTCGTCCCCGGCCAGCCGGGCAGTGACGAAGAACGAGACGATCCGCGCCCCGGCGGGCGGATTGAGGGCGAAAGTGGACATCAGCGCCGATTTTCCGGTCCACGGTTCAGCACGGAACCAGACGTAGTCCGGGCCGTCCGGCGCGGTGCAGAATCGCGTCAGTTCGGCTAATTCCGCGTCGCGGCCGACGAGTTCGCGCGGCGCGATTTGCCGCACCCACTCCAGGTAGCGGGACCGAGCGGGCGAGGCACCCGCGTAGGTGACCGAATCCGCGTGGCCGATCTGCACGACCTTGCCCGTGACCGGACCCAGGATCTGGTTCGTGATCGGCTCGTCCACCTGGAGTCCCCCTCCGACGACTCAGCTTCCCACGGACCATGTCGGCCGGGTCACATCGGCTGGAAGTTGACATCGGTGTCAACGAATAGCGTCGGTTTCGAACAAACCGAGATGCAGGAGGAATCAGCAGATGAGCACCGTCTTGGGATACCGGGCTTTCGGCGCGGCCGACGTTCAGGAGTTCTTCGAACGGCCAGACCCGACGCCCGGTCCCGCCGAGGTTCTCGTCCGCGTCGCCGCCGCGGGGGTGAATCCGCTCGATCATCTGCTTCGGGCCGGGCATGTCCCCGATCTGAATGGACATCTGCCGTTTCCCCAGGTCATCGGGATGGAAGCGGCGGGAACTGTGCTCGCAGTCGGCGAAGACGTGACGGGGCTCGAAGTCGGCGATCGGGTCACCGGGTTCGCGTTGACCGGGGCGGGCACGTACGCCGAAACGACGCTGCTGCTCGGCGAATCCACCGCCCGCATCCCGGACACTCTGCCGTGGACCTGGGCGGCGACCATCCCCGTCGCGGGCACCACGGCACTGGACGTGCTTGATCAACTAGACCTGCCTGAGGGCGCGTCCCTGCTGGTGAACGGGATCGGCGGCGGCGTCGGGATCGCGCTGGCCCAGCTTGCACGGGACCGGGGACTCGTCGTGACGGGTACGGGCAGCACGGCCAAGCGGGATCTCGCGGCGAAGTACGGGGCGAGATTCGTCGACTACACCGCAGGCAACGTCGTGGACCAACTCGGCGACTTCGACGCTGTGGTCGACACGGTCGGCGGAGAATCCTTGCGCAGTGTCGCGCCGTTGGCGGAGAAGCTCATCGCCGTCGGGGACCCCTCGGTGACCGAACTCGGCGGAGAGTTCGTCCATCGTCGTCTCGATCGGGCAGGCCTGGAAAGGGTTGCCGAGCTGATGGCCGAAGGGCGGCTCGATCCGCACATCACCGGGACCTATCCGCTCGCGCGGGCGCGGGAAGCGTTGGCGCTCGTCGAGTCCCGGCACGCTTCGGGCAAGCTAGTCATCAGCATCTAGCACGAACTCCCCGCGCCCTGCCGGTATCGGGTGTTCGCCTCGATCAGCACGTCCAGGGCATCCCGGGCCTCGACGCGGCGGGCGATGTCGGCGGTCAGCCGGTCCCGCTCCCCCACCATGGTGGTGAAAGCGTCTTCGATGACGGCCGCGTCGTCGCTGTGCACGCAGGGCAGCAGCCGGGCGATCACCTTGCTGTTCAAGCCCGCGTCGAACAATCGGCGGATGAGTTCGATCCGCTCGACTTCAGTCGACAGGTAGTGCCGCTGTCCGCCCGCGGACCGCGTGCTCCGCACCAGGCCCTGCTGCTCGTAGTACCGCAGCGAGCGGGCGCTGACTCCGGTCCGCTGGGCTAGTTCGCCGATCCGCACAGAACCCAGCTTAAAGAAACGGGCCCCGGCGCGCCGTTGCGCCGGGGCCCGAGCCATGGACCGGTCACACCACCGCGAGCGGCAATGCGGTCGGGTGCACGGGGGCGGGAAGGTCGGAAGCGCCCGTCAGGAAGGTGTCCACCGCGGCGGCCACGGAGCGGCCTTCAGCGATGGCCCACACGACCAGCGACGCGCCGCGGTGGGCGTCGCCGCAGACGAAGACCCCGGGGGTTTCCGTTTGCCAGTCCGAGCCGCACGACAGGGTGCCTCGGCGGGTCAGGGTCAGGTCCAGGCCTTCCAGCAGCGGCATTTCCTCGACGCCTTCGAAGCCGATCGCAAGCAGGACCAGGTCCGCGGGCAGCGTTTCGACCTCGTCGTTCACCGGGACCACCTCGCGGCGGCCGGTTTCCGGGTCCTTCTGCACGCGGACTTCCTGCAGTTCCACGGCTTTCACGCGGCCGTTGCCGTCGTCGACGAACCGCTTCACCGCCACGGCGAACTTCCGTTCGCCCGCTTCCTCGTGCGCCGGGTAGGTGCGCAGGATGTACGGCCAGGTCGGCCACGGGGACCGTTCGTCGTCGCGGGTTTGCGGCGGCGTCGGGTACTGGTCGAGCTGGGTGACCGACAGCGCGCCTTGCCGGGTGGCGGTGCCGTAGGAGTCCGCGCCGGTGTCGCCGCCGCCGATGATCACGACGTGCTTGCCGTCCGCGTCGACCGGGGACGGGCCGTCGCCTTCCACGGACTTGTTGGCCGGCACCAGGTGTTCCATCGCCAGGTGGATCCCGTGCAGCGATCGGCCCGGCGTGGTGCGGTCGTCACGGCCGCGCAGGGCGCCGACGGCGAGCACGACCGCGTCGTACTGCGCGCGCAGGTCTTCCACCGACAGGTCGACGCCGACCTCGCAGCCGGTGACGAACTTCGTGCCTTCCTTGCGCAGCTGCGCGAGGCGCCGGTCGAGGACCTTCTTCTCCATTTTGAACTCGGGAATGCCGTACCGCAGCAGGCCGCCGAGCCGGTCGTCCCGTTCGAACACGGTGACCTCGTGGCCCGCGCGGGTCAGCTGCTGCGCCGCGGCGAGCCCGGCCGGACCCGAGCCGACGACGGCCACCTTGCGGCCCGAGGACACCTCGGCCACCTGCGGCTGCACGTATCCGGCTTCCCACGACTGCGCCGCGATCGTCTCTTCGACGCGCTTGATCGCGACCGGCCCGCCGGACAGCGGCGAGATCGACAGTACGCAGCCCGCCTCGCACGGCGCGGGGCACAATTTCCCGGTGAATTCCGGGAAATTGTTGGTGGCGTGCAAGCGATCGCTGGCCGCCGCCCAGTCGCCGCGGCGGACGAGGTCGTTCCATTCCGGAATCAAATTGCCCAGCGGACAACCGGAACCGCCGGAGTGGCAGAACGGGATGCCGCAGTCCATGCACCGCGACGCCTGCGTGCGCACCTGCTCGTTGCGCTCGTCCGGCGAGACGTCCGCGTAGACCTCGCCCCACGAGGAAAGCCTTTCCTCGTATGACTTCTTCTGAGGTTCTTGCCTCTGGTGCTTCAGAAAACCGGTGGGGTCAGCCACGAGCCGCCTCCATGATCGCTTCGTCGACATCGCGGCCCGCAGCACGCGCTGCCTTCGCCGCATCGAGGACCCGCTGGTAGTCGCGCGGCATCACCTTGGTGAACGCCGCCGCGCGCCGGGTCCAGTCGCCCAGGAGCGACGCGGCCACGGCCGAGCGGGTGAGGTCGTGGTGCTGCTGCACGATCTGCTTGAGCCAGGCCAGATCCTCCGGGTCCGGCGGAAGCAGGTCCACCATGTCCTGGTTGACCTTCGCCCGGTCCAGGTCGAGCACGTACGCGCTGCCGCCGGACATCCCGGCCGCCAGGTTCCGCCCGGTCGGGCCGAGCACCACCGCGCGGCCGCCGGTCATGTACTCGAACGCGTGGTCTCCCACGCCCTCGGCCACGACCGTCGCGCCGGAGTTGCGGACGCAGAACCGTTCGCCGACCTGCCCGCGCAGGAACAGTTCGCCGGACGTCGCGCCGTAGGCCAGCGTGTTGCCCGCGATCGTCTGCTGTTCGGCGGCGAAGCTCGCCCCCGGATGCGGGCGGACCACGATCCGGCCGCCGGACAGGCCCTTGCCGACGTAGTCGTTGGCGTCGCCGACCATCTCCAGCGTGATGCCGCGCGGCAGGAACGCGCCGAGCGACTGCCCGGCCGAACCGGTGAGCAGCACGTGGATGGTGCCGTCCGGCAGGCCTTCGCCGCCGTAGCGGCGCGTGATCTCCGAGCCCAGCAACGTGCCGACCGTGCGGTTCACGTTGCGCACCGGCAGTTCGAGACGCACCGGGTGCGCGTCTTCCAGCGCCGCCTCGGCGAGCTGGATGAGCGTGCGGTCGAGCGCGTGCGCCAGGCCGTGGTCCTGCTCGCGCACGCGCCGCTTAGCACCGCCGTACGGCGTTTCCGCGGGCATGTCGAAGACCGGGCCGAGGTCGAGCCCGGAGGCCTTCCAGTGCTGCACGGCCTCGTCGGTGTCGAGCATCTCCGCGTGGCCGATCGCCTCGTCGAGAGTCCGGAATCCCAGCTGTGCCAGGGTTTCCCGCACTTCTTCGGCGACGAACTCGAAGTAGCGCACCACGTGGTCGGCTTGCCCGGTGTAGCGCTTGCGCAGCTCCGGGCTCTGCGTGGCAACGCCGACCGGACAGGTGTCGAGGTGACAGACGCGCATCATGATGCAGCCCGCGACCACCAGCGGCGCCGTCGCGAAACCGTATTCCTCGGCACCGAGGAGCGCCGCGATCACGACGTCGCGGCCGGTCTTCATCGCACCGTCCACCTGCACCGTGATGCGATCGCGCAAACCGTTGAGCAGCAACGTCTGCTGCGTTTCGGCGAGCCCGATCTCCCACGGCGTCCCGGCGTGCTTGAGCGAGTTCATCGGCGACGCGCCGGTGCCGCCGTCGTGCCCGGAAATCAGCACGACGTCCGCGTGCGCCTTGGACACGCCCGCCGCGACCGTGCCGACGCCCAGCGAGGACACCAGCTTCACGTGGACGCGGGCCTTCTCGTTGGCGTTCTTGAGGTCGTGGATCAGCTGCGCCAAGTCCTCAATGGAGTAAATGTCGTGGTGCGGCGGCGGGGAAATCAGCCCCACGCCCGGCGTCGAATGCCGTGTGCGCGCGATCCACGGGTACACCTTGTTCGGCGGCAGCTGCCCGCCTTCGCCCGGCTTCGCGCCCTGTGCCATCTTGATCTGGATGTCGTCCGCGTTCACCAGATACTCGCTGGTGACACCGAAACGGCCCGACGCGACCTGCTTGATCGCGCTGCGCCGCTGCGGGTCGTACAGCCGCTCCGGGTCTTCGCCGCCCTCGCCGGTGTTGGACCGGCCGCCGATGCGGTTCATCGCGATAGCGAGAGTTTCGTGCGCCTCGGCCGAAATCGAGCCGTACGACATCGCCCCGGTGTTGAACCGGCGCAGGATCGCCGACGCGGGCTCGACCTCGTCCAGCGGGATCGGCTCGCGCGCGCCGTCGCGGAACTTGAACAGCCCGCGCAGCGTGCCGCCCTCGCGGTAAAGCCGGTGCACCTCTTCGGTGTACTCGCGGTACACCTCGTCGCGGCCGGTCTTCGACGCGTGCTGCAGCAGGAACACCGTCTCCGGCGTGAACAGGTGCAGCTCGCCCTCGCGGCGGTACGCGTACTCGCCGCCGGTTTCGAGTCCACGGTGGACCCGGTCGGTCGGGTTGTCCGGGTACGCCCGGCGATGCCGCACCGCGACCTCTTCGGCGAGCACCTCCATCCCGACGCCGCCGAGCTTCGACGACGTTCCGGTGAAGTACTCGTCGAGCAGTTCCTGGCTCAGGCCAAGGGATTCGAACACCTGCGCAGCGGTGTACGCACCGACTGTGGAAATGCCCATTTTGGACATGATCTTCAGGACGCCCTTGACGAGCGCCTGCACGTAGCTGCGGATCGCCTTCGCCGGCTCGATGCCGGTGATCGCGCCCTGGCTGATCATGTCTTCGATGGTTTCGAAGGCCAGGTACGGGTTCACCGCCGCCGCGCCGTAGCCCAGCAGCAGCGCGATGTGGTGTACCTCGCGGGCGTCGCCGGTCTCCACGACCAGCGCGACGCGCAGCCGTTCCTTGGTGCGCACCAAGTGGTGGTGCACCGCCGAAACCAGCAGCAGCGACGGGATCGGCGCCATCCGGTGGTCGGAATCGCGGTCGGACAGCACGAGCGTGCGCGCGCCCGCCGCGATCGCCTCGGACGCGTCGCGCCGCACCCGCTCGATCGCCGCCGCCAGCGCGTCCGCCCCGCCGTCCACTTCGTACAGTCCGGAAAGGACACTGCAGGCGAAACCGGGCAGATCGCCGTCGTCGTTGATGTGGATGAGCTTGGCCAGCTCGTCGTTGTCGATCACCGGGTACGGCAGGTTCAGGTGCCGGCAGGAGGCGGGCCCGGGAGCGAGCAGATTGCGCTCCGGCCCCATGATCCGGCTCATCGACGTGACGAGCTCCTCGCGGATCGCGTCCAGCGGCGGGTTGGTCACCTGCGCGAAGTTCTGCTTGAAATAGTCGTAGAGCAGCCGGGACCGCTTGGACAGCACGGCGACCGGGGTGTCCGACCCCATCGACCCGATCGGCTCGGCCCCGTTGGCGGCCATCGGCGCGAGCAGGATCTTCAGTTCTTCTTCGGTGTAGCCGAAAGCGAGCTGGCGGCGCAGCACCGAATCGTGGCTCTGCACCACGTGGTCGCGGTCGGGCAGCTCGGCGATCTTGAGCAGCCCGGCGTGCAGCCAGTCGCTGTACTGCTGCTTGCGCGCCAGCGCGGACTTGACCTCTTCGTCGTCCACGATCCGGCCCGCCGCGGTGTCCACGAGGAACATCCGGCCCGGCCGCAGCCGGCCCTTCGCGACGACGTTTTCCGGTGCCACGTCAAGGACTCCGGCCTCGCTGGCCAGCACGACGCGGCCGTCGGCGGTGTGCCACCAGCGCGCCGGGCGCAGTCCGTTGCGGTCGAGCACCGCGCCGACGAGCGTGCCGTCGGTGAAGGTGACGCACGCCGGGCCGTCCCACGGTTCCATCAGACTGGCGTGGAACTGGTAGAAAGCCCGCCGTTCCGGATCCATCGAGGTGTGGTTCTCCCACGCCTCCGGGATCATCATCAGCACCGCGTGCGGCAGCGAGCGGCCCGCGAGGTGGAGCAGCTCCAGCACCTCGTCGAAGGACGCCGAGTCCGACGCGTCGGCCGAGCAGATCGGGTACAGCCGCGAGAGATCGCCGGGAAGCAGGTCCGAGTCGAGCAGTGCTTCGCGGGCGCGCATGCGGTTGCGGTTGCCGCGGATCGTGTTGATCTCGCCGTTGTGCGCCACGAACCGGAACGGGTGCGCGAGCGGCCACGACGGGAAAGTGTTGGTGGAGAACCGGGAGTGCACGAGCGCGATCGCGCTGGCGAGCCGGGAATCGCGAAGATCGGGGAAGAACCGCGGCAGCTGCTCGGGCGTGAGCATGCCTTTGTAGACGATCGTGCGCGTGGACAGCGACGGGAAGTACGTGCCGCAGCCGGAAGCGAGGCTTTCGTGCTCGACGCGCTTGCGCAGGCAGAAGGCCAGCCGGTCCAGCTCCAGGCCGGTTTCGCCGTGCGGCGACGACACGAACAGCATCGCGAAGTGCGGCATCACCGAACGCGCGGTGGGGCCGATCTCCGCGCCGTCGGTGTCCACCGGGACCTCGCGCCAGCCAAGGACGCTGAGCCCCTCTTCGGCCGCGATGCGTTCGGTGAGCCCGATCGCCTTGCGGCGCTGCTCGTCCTCGGCGGGAAGGAACGCGATCCCGGCGGCGTATCCGCCGCTGGCGGGCAACGGGAATCCCGCCTCGGCGCGCAGCAGTTCGTCGGGCAGCTGCAGCAGGATCCCGGCGCCGTCGCCGCTCGTCGGCTCGGCTCCCGCGGCTCCGCGGTGGTCGAGATTCGTGAGCGCGGCGAGACCGTCGGTGACGATCCCGTGCGTGCGGCGGCCCTGGACGTCGGCGACCATGGCGACGCCGCAGGAATCCTGCTCGGTGTCCGGGTCGTACAGACCCTGCTTGCCGGGGATGGCGGAGAAGATCATGGAAAAGGGACCTCCTTCGTCGTTTCGTGCGGTGGCCGGCGAACCGGCCGCGGGGAGCGCACGGGACGACGATGGCCCGCTTGTTAGCGCGACTTTAACACCTGGGAAACACCCCAGCAGCGCCTCGGAGCTCCCCGAACGGGGAAGAACGGTAACGATCCGGCAGCGCGGAACGACATAGTTCCGGATGGGTTCTGAGATGCTTCGGTCCGCGAAGCATAAGCCCCGAAGCGGCCCCGCGCACCTGTCACGTGACGAAGTCGATCCGCCCGCTTCGTCCCCTTCGTCCGATCCTCCCAGGTAATCGCACAAATTTCCGGGAACCGCCCACGCCCGGTGATCGTCGGTTGCCATAGTGTTCGGCAACCGAATAGCTCACGGGGAGGGCGGTTTCTTTCATGTCCGGCATAGAAGTCGACGTCGAGACGATGAACCAGTACGCCGAGGTGCTCGACAGCCTCCACGAGAAGATCAGCAAGATCAACGACTACATGCGCTCCACCGCGTGCGACACGTCCGGTTTCACCGGCCTGTTCGTGGTGCTGCAGCCGGTGGTGCAGCTGGTCGGGAACCTCTACGGCGGCACGCTCGATTTCGGCCACTCGCGGCTGACCTCGCTGTCCGACGGGGTCAAGCAGGCGGCGCAGGCCTACGCGCACCACGACGCGAATTCCGCGCAGCTGCTCCAGAAGTTCATCGACCAGTTCGACGGCATCGACTCCGGCCGCGGCGCGGCCTGATGCGCATCCGCACCGCACGGTTCTGACGAGGGGGACAAGACATGGCACGGCACGGCGGAGGCCATGGCGGCAGCCACGGCGGCGGCCACCACTCCGGGGGAACGGGGACGACGCATCCGCCGTCCCGCCCGGGCGGCAACCAGCCGCATCCCGGGGGCAACCAGCCGCACCCCGGCAATCAGCCGCCTCCGGGCGGGAATCAGCCGCACCCGGGCGGCAATCAGCCTGGCCACCCGGGCGGGAATCATCCGGGCGGCACCGGCCCGGACGGACGCCGTCCGTCCGGAGGGGACGACCAGACGCATCCGAGCGGCACCGGGGGAAACTCCGGCGACGACGGCAACGGCAGGCACCGCGGCCGGCACGGCGACGACAACGGACAGTCCAATGACGACGGCAACGGCCGGGACGGCCGGGATGGTCGCGACGGCAGGGATGGCCGCGACGGTCGCGACGGCCGGGACGGTCGCGATGGCCAGGACGGCGGCGACGAAGGCGGCGATGGCCGGGGTCGCGATCGCGGCAACGAGGGCGGCGACGAAGGCGGCGGCCGGGGAGGCGACGAAGACGGCGGCCGGGGAGGCGACGAGGGCGGCTCCGGCAGTGAAGGCGGCGACGGGGGCGGCGAAGGCGGCTCCGGCAGCGAGGGCGGCGAAGGCGGCGGCAACGGCGGCGAGGGCAATACCGGGGGTTCGGGCGGAGACCCAGGCGGGGTTCCCGGCGGCACCGGCGACTTCGACCGCGGCGATTCGATCGTCGAATTGCTGCAGCCGCCGGAAGACACCTCCGGCGAGGACGTCCAGGCGCTGGTGAAGGACGCCGGCGTCGAGGTGATGGCCGTCGAGTGGGTGTATCAGAAGTTCACCGGCACCACGCTCACCCAGCAGTTCATCGAACCGCTCACCGGCGACTTCTCGAAGATGTCGGCCGACGCCGAGGCGTGGCGCAACATCTCCGAGGCGATGAAGGCGTTCTCCGAGGTGATGGTCGCCAACGAGAAGACCGTCAGCGATTCCTGGCACGGCATGGCTTCCTTGGAGCACAAGGCTTACGTGCAGGCCGGGTGGCGGGCCGGGCTCGCCGCCGAGGCCGGGATCGCGTCGCTGATCGCCAAGGGTTTCGACCTGCTGTCGGACACGTCGAAGAAGCTCGCGGCCAAGGCGCTGGACCTGCTGAAGAGCCTGATCGACCGGCTGCTGGTGATGGCCGCGGAGGCGTGCGTCCCGATCGCCGGCTGGATCGCCGACGCGATCACCGCGTTCAGCGAACTGCTGCCGCTGATCAACGCCCTGATCTCGATCATCGAGATGATCCAGGACATCATCACTAAGGTCCAGGACATCTGGAACTCGATCAAGGACATCGGGTCGCAGCTGCAGAAGATCAAGGACGTCGGCAGCATCGGCGACCTCGTCGACATCGCGAAGAACATCGGCGGCGACGTCGGCGACATCAAGGACAACGCCAAGGGCATCGGCCAGGACGCCAAGGACGCCGTGCAAGCGGGCAAGGACGGCGTCAACGAGTCGCGCGAGGCGCACGCGGAGAACCGGCGCTCGCGCGAAGGCGACTCCGGGGACGAGGGCGGCGACCACCGGTCCGGCGACGAGGGCAACCGCCGCTCCGGCGACGAAGGCGACCGGCCGCAGGGCTCGGGCGACCGAGGGCAGGACCAGCGGTCCGAGCCGAACGGACAGCAGCACCAGCCCCCGCAGCACCAGCAGAACCACCAGCCTCCGCAGCAACCGAACCACCCGCCGGCGCAACCGAATCACCCGCCCGCGAACCACCCGCCGTCCCATCCGCCCCGTCGCTCGGCGAGCGGCCGGATCCACGGCCGCATCGACTAAGGAGGAACTGCCGAGATGTCCCAACCCGCGACCGCGGACGATTCGTGGAAGACGCCTGAGCTGCGGGAGGCCGAGGCCGCGCTCGACCGGACGGTCCGCAAGTCCCAGCAGCTGCTGAAGGACCTGGAGAAGATCAAGCTCCGCCCGCTGCCGAAAACCGACACCCCGGAGCGGATCGAGGCGATCAAGAAGGCCGCCTCGCGTCCGGACGCGCCCGCCCAGCTGCGGCTGGTCAAGCAAAAGGTCGACGCGGGCGAATTCACCTGGGAGGACGTCGCCGCGGGCCGGGCCTTCGCCGACCCCGAGGTCCGCGCTCTCGCCGACGAAAAGCTCAGCGAGGCCAAGGACATCCTCGAGGAACTGGAGGAGGGCCAGTCCCCCGAAGAGATCCTCGAGGCGCGCACCGGCGGCGCCGGGAACCCGTTGTCGGACACCGGACGCGCGACGTATCAGGACACGCCGGACAAGCCCGCCGGGTTCTCCGCCGCGGACCCGCTGGCGAGCAGCGGCCGCCCGCAGCCCCCGGCCCCGCCCGCGCCGGGTCCCGCGGAGTACTCGAACGAGAATCCGCTCGCCGACCGGACGCCTCCGCCTCCGCCGGCTCCGGCTCCGCCGAAGGAAGAACCGCCCGCTCCTCCCGCTCCGCCTCGGCATCGCGCGCCGGAACCGCAGCCGGAGGACGATTTCGCCGATCCCCTCGCCGACCGAGGCGACCGGCCGAAGCGGTCCGCGCCCCAGCCGCCGCCGTCGTCGGGCCGCCGTGCCCGACGTCAGGACTCCGGCGATGACGACGACTACTTCGGCGGTTCGTTCCTCAGCTGAACCCCGCTCCGCTCGCGCAGAAGTCCGTGAGGGGAACCCTGAGGGACTCTGATTCCCTCAGGGTTCCCCTCACGGCCGACAACCG
>NZ_JBEXMH010000056.1:0-65334 GCF_040610415.1 Amycolatopsis sp. NPDC004079
GCTCCTTGAGGGAATCTGATTCCTTCAAGGAGCCCTTCACGGACTTCTGCCGGAGCAGGGAGCCGCGCGGCACCAGGCGGTCAGCGTTGGGACCTGCGGCGACGCGAGATCAGCAGCAGCGCGCCTCCGCCCGCGAGCAGGGCGATGGCCACGATTCCCACCGGGATCAGCACCACGCCGGTCCACGCCAGGGGCGGGTTCGGCGGCGGGGGCTGGACCGGCGGTGTCGGCGGGACTGTCGGCGGGGTCGGCGGCGTGGGCGGGGTCTTCGTGAGCGGCGTGGTCGTCTTGCAGCGCGGGTCGGCGGAGGCGTCGGGGCAGTTGGTGCCGGGCGTCGTCGAGGTAATGACGTTGCGCAGGCTCTGTCCGTCGCCGATCGGGGTCTTGACCTTCACGCTGTAGGTGACCGTCGCGGTCGCGCCGACTGGCAGGTCGCCGGTCCACGTCAACCGGGGCGCCGCATACGTCACCGAGCCGGTCGAGGCGGTCGCGTCGTTGTTGTAGGCCGCGTTGCCGAGGACGCCGGTCAGGTCGTCGGCGAAGGTCGCGTCCTTCAGCGCGGTCTGGCCGGTGTTCGTCGCGGTGACGGTGTAGGTGACCTGGTCACCCGCCTTGGCCTCGGTGACGCTCGCCTTCTTCGCCAGGATCAGCCCCGCGACCGGCGTCGTGGTCCCGCACCTCGGGTCCTTCGAGCCCGGCGGGCAGTTCGTGCCCGGGGTCTCCGACGTGACGACGTTCGCCAGCGTGTGATCGCCCTTGACGGGGTTGTTCACGGTGACGCTGTAGGTGACCGTCGCGGTCGCGCCGATCGGCACGTCACCGGTCCAGGTCAATCGCGGTTCGGCATAGGTCACCGAGCCGATCGAGGCCGAAGCGTCCTTGCCGTAGACGGCATCGTCGAGAACCTTCGAGAGATCGTCGGTGAACGTCGCTCCCGTTTGGACGGTCTGGCCGGTGTTCTTCACCGTGACCGTGTACGTGACCTTATCCCCGGGCTTGACGTCCTTCTTGTCCGCGACCTTCGTGATGTCCAAACCGGCGATGAGAGTCGTGGTGCCGCAGCGCGGATCCGTCGATCCCGGCGGGCAGTTCCCGCCCGGCGTGTCCGAGGTGACCACGTTCGCCAGCTTGAAATCACCCTTGACGGGGTTGTTCACGGTGACGCTGTAGGTAACCGTCGCCGTCGCGCCGACCGGCAAATCTCCGGTCCAGGTCAGCCGCGGAGCCGCATAGGTCACCGAGCCGATCGACGCCGACGCATCACCGTCATAAGCGGCATCGTCGAGGACCTTCGACAGGTCGTCGGTGAACGTCGCGCCGGGCAATGGGGTTTGGCCGGTGTTCGTCACGGTCACGGTGTAGGTGACCTTGTCGCCCGGCTTCGCGTCCTTCTTGTCCGCCACCTTGGCGATCGTGATGCCGGACACCGGCGTCGTCGTGCCACAGCGCGGGTCGGTCGATCCCGGCGGGCAGTTCCCGCCCGGAGTCTCCGACGTGACGACGTTCGTCAACTGGTGATCGCCCTTGACCGGGTTGTTCACCGTCACGCTGTAGGTGACCGTCGCCGTAGCACCGACCGGCAAATCTCCGGTCCACGTCAATCGAGGCTCCGCATAACTCACCGAGCCGATCGACGCCGAAGCATCGTTGCCATAAGCAGCGTCGTCGAGAACCTTCGAGAGATCGTCGGTGAACGTCGCTCCTGTTTGGACGGTCTGGCCGGTGTTCTTCACCGTCACCGTGTACGTGACCTTGTCCCCTGGCTTGACGTCCTTTTTGTCCGCGACCTTGGAGATATCCAACCCCGCAACCGGCGTCTTTGTGCCACAGCGCGGATCCGTCGAACCCGGCGGGCAATTCCCGCCCGGAGTCTCCGACGTGACGACGTTCGTCAACTGGTGATCGCCCTTGACCGGTTTGTTCACCGTCACGCTGTAGGTGACCGTCGCGATAGCACCGATCGGGAGGTCGCCGGTCCACGTCAACCGAGGCGCCGCATACGACACCGAGCCGATCGAAGCCGAAGCATCACCGTCATAAGCAGCGTCGTCGAGGACCTTCGAGAGATCGTCGGTGAAAGTCGCTCCTGTTTGGACAGTCTGACCGGTATTCCGCACCGTCACCGTATAAGTGACCTTATCCCCGGGCTTAGCGTCCTTCTTGTCCACGACCTTCGAGATGTCCAAGCCAGCAACCGGAGTCGACGTCCCGCACCGCGGATCCGTCGACCCTGGCGGGCAATTCGCGCCCGGAGTATCGGAAGTGACCACATTCGCCAACCGGTGATCGCCCTTGACCGGGTTCGCCACCGTGACGCTGTACGTCACCGTCACCGAAGCACCGACCGCGACATCGCCAGTCCACGTGAGCCGAGGCGCGGCGTAAGTCACCACACCGCCGGAGGCAGCCGCGTCGCCGTTGTAAGCGGCGTCGTCCAAGACCTTCGACAGGTCATCAGTGAAAGTCGCGCCGGACAACGGAGTCTGGCCCGTGTTCACCACAGTCACCGTGTACGTGACCTTGTCCCCTGGCTTCGCCGACGACTTGTCCGCCACCTTGCTGATCGCGATGCCGGACACCGGCGTCGTCGTCCCGCAGCGCGGATCCGCGGACCCCGGCGGGCAGTTCCCGCCCGGAGTCTCCGACGTGACGACGTTCGTCAGCCGGTGGTCGCCGCCAGCCGGATTGTGCACTGTGACGCTGTACGTGACCGTCGCCGACGCACCGATCGGGAGGTCGCCGGTCCAGGTCAACCGAGGCGCGGCATACGACACCGAGCCGGTCGAGGCCGAAGCATCGTTGCCATAGGCGGCATCGTCCAGCACCTTCGACAGGTCGTCGGTGAACGTCGCGCCGGGCAACGGGACCTGGCCGGTGTTGGTCACCTTCACCGTGTAAGTGACCTTGTCGCCCGGGTTCGCGGACTGCTTGTCCACCGACTTGGCGATCGTCAACCCCGGCAACGGCGTCAGGGTCGAGCACTTCGGATCCGTCGACCCGGGTTCGCAGTTGCCCGGCACCGGAGTGCTGACCGTATTGCGCAGCTGGTGGTCGCCGGAGATCGGGTTGTGCACCGTGACGCTGTACGTCACCGTCGCCGAAGCACCGACCGGCAGATCGCCCGTCCACGTCAAACGCGGTGCCGCGTAAGCCGTCGAGCCCACCGAGGCGGACGCGTCGTTGTTGTACGAGGCGTCGTCCAGCACCTGCGACAGGTCGTCGGTGAAGCTCGCATCCGGCAGCGGGACCTGGCCGGTGTTGGTCACCTTCACCGTGTAAGTGACCTTGTCGCCCGGGTTCGCGGTCTGCTTGTCCACCGACTTGGCGATCGTCAGTTCCTTGCCCGGCGTCGTGGTCGAGCACGACGGATCGGTGGAACCCGGCGGGCAGTTGGTGCCGGGCGTCGAGGACGTGACGACGTTGTGGAGCTTCTTGTCCCCGGGGTCCGGATTCTTCACCGTGACGCTATAGGTCACCGTCGCCGAACCGCCGATCGGCAGGTCGCCGGTCCACGTCAGTTTCGGTGCGGTGTAGGAGACCTGCGCAGCCGGGGTGGCGTCATTGTTGTAGACGGCGTCGTCCAGCACCTGCGACAGGTCATCGGTGAAAGTCGCGCCGGGCAACGGGGTTTGGCCGGTGTTGGTGACGGTGATCGTGTAGGTCACCTTGTCGCCGGGCACGACCTGGTCGCGGTCGGCGGACTTGGCGATCCGCATCCCGGACACCGGAGTCGTGGTGCCGCACCGGGGATCGGTGGACCCGGCCGCGCAGTTGCTGCCTGGCGTGGCGGAGGTGATCGTGTTGACGAGTTTATGGTCGCCGGGCACGGGATTCTTCACCGTGACGCTGTAGGTCACCGTTGCCGAACCGCCGACGGGGAGGTCGCCGGTCCAGGTCAGTTTCGGTGCGGCGTAGGAGACCTGCGCGGCGGGAGTGGCGTCGTTGTTGTAGACAGCGTCGTCCAGCACCTTCGACAGATCGTCAGTGAAAGTCGCGCCGGACAGCGGGGTTTGGCCGGTGTTGCGGACGGTCACGGTGTACCGGACCGGATCGCCGGGGTTGGCGCTGGTCTTGTCGACGGTCTTCGCGAACTCGATCCCGGACACCGGCGTCGTGGTCGAGCACGCCGGATCCGTCGAGCCCGCGACGCAGTTGCTGCCCGGCGTCGTGGAGGTGATCGTGTTGATCAGCTTATGATCGCCGGTAACGGGGTTTTTCACCGTGACGCTGTAGGTGATCGTCGCCGAAGCGCCCACCGGCAGATCACCGGTCCAGGTGAGCCGAGGCGCGGCGTAAGCAACCGAGCCCACTGAGGCAGACGCATCGCTGTTGTAGGCCGCGTCGTCGAGAACCTTCGAGAGGTCGTCGGTGAAAGTCGCGCCCGGCAAAGGAGTCTGGCCGGTGTTCGCGACGACGACCGTGTACGTCACCCGGTCGCCGGGATTCGCCGACTGCTTGTCGGCCTTCTTCTCGATCCGGATTCCCGACACTGGGGTCGTCGTCGAGCACGCCGGGTCGGTCGAACCCGCGGCGCAGTTGTTGCCCGGGGTGGTCGAGGTGACGGCGTTGACCAGCTTGTGGTCTCCGGTGTCGGGATTGTTGACCTTCACCGAATACGTCACCGTCGCGGTGCCGCCGACGGGCAGATCGCCGGTCCACGTCAGCCGCGGCGCCGCATAGCTCGCCGAGCCGACGGAAGCCGAAGCGTCACCGTTGTAGGTGGCATCGTCCAGAACCTTCGAGAGGTCGTCCGTGAAAGTCGCGCCGGACAACGGAGTTTGGCCGGTGTTCGCGACGGTCACGGTGTACTTGACGGTGTCGCCGGGTTTGGCGCTGGCCGGGTCCGCCGTCTTGCTGATCCGGATCCCGGACACCGGAGTCGTCGTGCCGCACCGAGGATCGGCCGACCCGGCCGCACAGTTGTTGCCTGGGGTCGTCGACGTGACGACGTTGGTCAGCTTGTGGTCGCCGGGATCGGGGTTCTTCACGGTGACGCTGTAGGTGATCGTCGCCGAGGCGCCGACGGCCAGGTCCCCTGTCCAGGTCAGTTTCGTTGCGGTGTAAGAGATCTGCGCGGCGGGAGCGGCGTCGTTGTTGTAGACGGCGTCGTCGAGGACCTTCGACAGGTCGTCGGTGAACGTCGCGCCGCGCGCGGCGACCTGGCCGGTGTTGCGGACCACCACGGTGTACTTCACCGTGTCGCCAGGATTCGCCGATGTCTTGTCCGCGGTCTTGGCAATCTCGATTTTCGTGCCGGGCACGACGGTCTCCGCGCAGGAAGCCGTGCCGTCGTCCGCGCACTGCCGGTCCGGCGGGACCGTCGGCGGCGGGCCTTCGGTCACCTTGGCGCGGTTGATCAGCGTGGCGCCGATGGTCGCGTCGTTGATCCGGGCGTGCACGGTCATGGTGACCCGGCTGCCCGGCGGGATCGCCGCGGTGCGCCATTGCAGCGGGCCGGTACCGGTGACGGTGCCGCTCGTGGTGTCCGCGCTGACGAAGGTCGTGCCGGGCGGGAGGGTGTCGGTGACCGTCGTGGGCGGCACCGGGAGGTTGCCGGTGTTGTCCAGGGTGACGGTGTAGGTCAACTGGTCGCCCGGCAGCGCATTCGCCTTGTCCACAACCTTGGTCAGCGTGTACTCCGGCACCGCGACCACGTTGCGGACGGTGTTGCTGGTCCGGCTCTGCTCGCGGCCGGTCTGCTTGCCCTGGAAGACCACCGACGCGGTGTTGTCGAGGCGGGTGCCGGGGGCGACCGTCGGCGAAACGGTCACGCGGAAGCCGACGTGCGTGCTCTGCCCCGGAGCCAGATCGGGCAGGGTGCAGGTGACGACTTGGCCGGACGCCGAACATCGCGGATTCGAACCGGCCACATAGGACACTCCGGCGGGCAACGTGTCGGTGACGACCACGCCGGTCGCGGTGTCGAGGTTCGTGGTGCTGCCGTCGGGGTTCCGGTTGGCGACGTCCAGCCCGTAGGAGATCTCGCCGCCGCGCCCGACCCAGCCCGGCGGGCGCTCCTGCAAGTTGCCCTCGGGGTCGTTGGTCTTGACGATCTGCAGGTTGGGCTCGTTGGCCTCGGCCATCAGCCAGACGGTCTGCGGGTAGAGCGCGTCCCCGGTGGTCCCGACCTTCAGCTGCGCCCGGTCCGCGCCGGCGGGCAGCTTGCCGGTGACGTCGACCGTGCGCGCGTCGTAGCCGAAGTTGTTGGCCGGGTTCGGCGTGCGGTCGGTGACGTTGCTGCCGGTGCCGGACGCGGTGACCCGGTCGATCCGGCTGCTGAACGCGTTGGTCGTGCTGGTGCCGCCGGGCGCGGGCAGGGTCAGGCGCTGCAGCGACGAGGCGTCCCGGCCGAATTCGAGGTAGTCGCCGGAGATGTTGGCGTCGCCGTCGCCGACCACGACCCCGAGGGTGGCGGCGGGTGCGTGGTCGGCCGGGGTGCGGATGCCGTTCAGGTCGATGTTCGTCGAGGTGGGGCTGCCGCCCGCGCGGACCCAGTCGAACCCGTCCCAGACCTGCAGGTAGCGCAGTGGTTCGGTGTCCAGCGCGTAGGCCACGACCAGCGACCAGCCGCCCCAGCAGCCGAGGTTGCTGACGTTGTTGGCCGAGTTGCCGCGGCACGCCTGGAGGTCGGCGACCGTGTAGGAGCCGCCGCCGGCCTGTTTGACCAGCCCGGTGACGTCTTTGACGCCCGCGTGCGCGGTGATCTGCGGGAATCCGCCGCCCAGGGCGTCGAACCAGTCGTAGGTGTCGGCGGTGAGGCGCTGGTAGGCGGCGGAGCCCGGGGCTTTGAACGCGACCTGGTTCGCGCGGGAGGGGTCGCCGGATTCGGCGTTCGAGGAGATCGGGTTGACCTGCCAGTACAGCCGCGCGGACAGCACGGTCGCCCCGGGCGGGATGGTCAGGTTCGCGCTCGAGGCGGTGTTGCCCGGGGCGGCCGGGTCGCTCTTGATCCAGTAGCCGTAGCTGGAGTTGTTGGCGGTCTCCCCGCAGGCCGTGGGGGTGGTGCCGCAGCTGACGACCGAGTTGGCCGCCATCGTGATCGCGCCGTGGGCGACTGTCGAGAAGGCCGGGTCGGGGCCGATTTTGCGCGGGGTGCCCAGGCCTCGGGGTTCGACCGCCCTGGGCTGCGGTGCGGCTGGTGCTGAGGTGGCTGGTGCCGAGCTGGCCGGCGCTGAGGTGGCCGGTGCTGAGCTGGGCGGCGTTGCGGCGGCGGGTGCTGGGCTGGTCGGTGCGGGGGCGGCCGAAGTGGACGGCGCCGGGCTTGCCGATGCCGCGCCGACCTGCGCCGAGGACGGGCTCGCCGGGCTGGCGCTGGGCGGCAAGGTCGCGCCCATCGCCGGTGCGGCGCTCGCGACGCCCACGGCGAAAATCACCGCGAGTGCCGCGGCGGCGCGCTTCCCGCGGGAGCGCATGAATCCGGAACGACGGGCCATCACAGAAGCTCCCACGGAGAAGGACGGAATTGTCGAGCTGCTTACCCGCGTTCATCGACACCAGGCAGGGGAATTCGTACCGCGCTCTCCCCCGTGGCGGGGAGTTCACGAGCAAGGAATCACCGCATAGGGGGACCCCAACCAGGTCAAACCCGCGTCCCGAACGAGGACGCGGCCGATTCCTTTCGCTACCCGTCACGCCCTGAAGGAGTGTTGCCATTCCCATCTTGGAACCGCGCCGGATCCGCGGGGCTGCGCCGCGAATTTTTCTCGCGAAAAGCCAGACGGAATCGACGGCCCGGTCGTGCCCGATGTCGAAAATCGGATCCGGCGGCCCGGCCGAGCGACGCCGAGCCGCCGGAGCGCGAACCGCACGCCGAGATTCAGCGGATCCCGACAACGCGGCGATCGTCGCCCGCCCGCCGCACGGTTCCGACCTCGGCGAACCCCACCCGCTCACAACACCAGCCGACCGCACCCCAACTCAACGAATCCCCACGACGATCCGATCATCCCCCACCTGCCACACTGCCCCAGCCTCGGCGAACCCGGCCTCCCGCAAAAAGGCCAGGTAATCATGCACAGACGGCCGATCAGTCACCTCGTGCGCAAACCCGCCAGCCCGCTCCGCGACCAACCCGGCCAGCTCCGGAGCCGCCTCGACGGCCTGCCACCAAGCCGCCCAGTCCTCGTCGCGCGCGACCCCGGCCCGAGCCGCGCGCCGCTGGGTCAGCGCGCGGTTCAGGGTGTCCAGCCGAGGTCCGGCATCGCCCTCATAGAGGTGGTCGCCGTTGACGAAGACCCCGCCAGGAGCAAGGACTTCGCCGCACACCGCCAGCAGATCACGCAGCGGCGGGCGGTTCATCCAATGCAGCGCGGTCGTGCTGACGAACGCGTCGGGCGCGCGGTCAAGCCCGAGCGCCTCGTACCACCCACGCTGACGCAGATCGGCCGTGACAGTGCGGAACCGAGCGCTGCCGCGGGCGAGATCGGCGAGACCGAGCAGCAGCGGATCAGCGTCCACCCCGACCACCCGCGCGCCGGGGAACCGCGCCACCAGCCGCGTCGCGAGCGAACCCGGACCGGTGCCCAGGTCGACGATCAGCGGGTCCGGGCGCGGGATCAGCTCGTCCAGCACATCGCCGAGCACCGCGAACCGTTCCTCGCGGTCGGGCATGTAGTGCTCTTGCTGCCGGTCCCAGCGGTCCAGCCAGTACCGGGCGCGGTCTTCGGTGAGGACGGTCATGCGGATCATTCCAGCACTTGGATGATCCGCGCGGCCGCGTCGGCCAGAACGTCCGGCTGCGTGGCGTAGTTCAGCCGTACGAACCCGGCACCGCTCGTCCCGTGGTCCGGCCCCGCGGTCACCGCGACACCGGCCTTCTCCCGCAGCAACTGCGCGGGATCGGCCAAGCCCAGCCGCCGCAGGTCCAGCCACGCCAGATAGGTCGCATCGGCTGGGTGATAGACCTCCGGCATGCCCGCGTCGGCGAACTGATCGGCCAACCGGCGACGGTTGGCGTCCAGGAAGGCGAGCGCGCGCTCCAGCCACGGCGCGCCGTGCTCGAACGCGGCGGCGGACGCGACCATCCCGAGCGGACTGATGCCACCGCTGGCCGCACCCGGCAGCCGGTCCCAGCGGACGACGTCGTCCGGATTGGTCAGCGCGACGAAACCGCAGCGCAGTCCGGCGATGTTCCACGCCTTCGAGGCGCTGAACAGCGTGACCGCTTGCCGCCGAGCCGCCTCGCTGACCGCGGCGTACGGCACGAAATCCACGCCGTAGCGCAGCGGCGCGTGCACCTCGTCGCTGATCACCCGGCCGCCGTGGCGTTCGGCTATCTCGGCGAGTTGCCGCAATTCGGCGGGCGAGAAGATCCGGCCGACCGGATTCGCCGGGTGGCACAGCAGGAGGCTCCCCGCACCGGCAGCGAAGGCGGCGTCGATGCGGTCGTAGTCGAGCCGATGGCCGCCCAGCAGCGGGACCTGCACCGCTTCCCGGTCAGCCAGCGAGATGGCGCCGAAGAAACTCCGGTACGTCGGCGTCGGCACGATCACCGCGGAGCCCAGCGCGGTGAACTCGCGCAGCGCGTTGGTGATGCCTTTCATCAACTCCGGCAGAAGCCGGATCTCGCCGGGATCGACGGGCAGCCCGTGCGTTTCGGTGAGCCACTTCGCGGTCGTTTCCGGCAGCCCCGACCGCGCGGCCGGAATGGGGTAGCCGAAGGTCTGCCGTTCGATCGCGTCGCGCAGCACCGTCAGGATCGGCTCGGCGATCGGCAGGTCCATTTCGGCGACGGTCAGGTCGAGCACGTCCGGCCCGTACACCGACCAGCGTTTCGTGCGCCGCTCGCGGGACTTCGCCAGGTCCCAGGCGAAGCCGGGGTCGTGCGTGTCGGTCATCTGGTTTCTTCTCCCTTTCACTGGGCGGGCAAAACTTGGGGCCGCGCCGAGGATTCTGTCTGTTCCGCGACCCGGTACCGCACGCCGGACCGGTGTGCGAGCCACCACGTGGCCGCGCTGACCACGCCCGCGGCAAGCGAGTCGTACGGCGCCGCGATCGTCCCGGTGCCTTTGAAGGAACCGAAAGCGGACAGCGCGCCGAGCACGAGCAGCCAGCCGATCAGCCAAACCCCTTGCAGCACCGGGGTATTCGAGCGGCCGGATCGGGTCGCGCGGCGGATCAGGTAGATGACGAACCCGACGAGCAGCAGCGGCAGCGCGATCCGCATCTTCGCCCAGCCGGACCAGTACAGGATCAGGCCGGACACCACAAAGGACGCCGCGCCGACCGGGGTCGCCCACCGGCCGAGCCAGCCTTCGCCGTCTTCGGTGCGGTACAGGATCGTCGCGGCGACCGACACCACGGCGTAGCTGAGGCCGTAGAAGAAGCTCAGTGAGCTGACAATCGACTCCCAGCTCCCGAAGCTGAGAATCACCGCCGCGCCGATCAGCGCGTTGAACGCGAGCGCCGCCCACGGCACGCCCCAGCGGCCGCTGACGCGGGTGAACAGGCGCGGCAGCAAGCCGTTCTGCGCGGCGCCGTAGGTGTAGCGGGCCTTGATCGAGGTGCCCATCAGCAGGCTGCCGGACGGCGAGAACACCGCGTCCGCGACCAGCACCGCGGACAGCCAGCCCATGCCGAGGAGACCGGCCAGCTGTGCGAGCGGCGACGTCAGGTTCATCCCGCGCCAGCCGGAACCGAGCAGCCCGGCCGGTGGCGTGTAGATCATCGCGACCTGCAATCCCAGGTACAGCAACACCGATCCGGCCAGGACGATCAGCGTCGCGCGCGGCACGGACTTGCGCGGGTCGCGGGCTTCGCCGGACATCACCGCCGCGCCGTTGATGCCGGTGAAGGCGTAGACCACGCCGCCGCCGACCACGGCCATCAGCGCCGACGAGATGCCGTACGGCGCGAAACCGCCGCCGAGTGCGTAGTTGTTCGAGTCGAAACCGCTGGCGAGCAACAGGATCACGGTGGCGGCCGGGACGATCAGCTTGACCGTGGTGACGACGTTGTTGAGCCGCGTGATGAAGACGACGCCGAAGAAGCTGGCCGAGCAGAACACCAGGAGCAGCGCCGCGGCGAAGAGCCGGCCTTCCCAGCTCAGCGTGTCCTCGCCGAGCAGTCCGGGC
Source organism: Amycolatopsis sp. NPDC004079 (assembly GCF_040610415.1). Taxonomy (NCBI): domain Bacteria; kingdom Bacillati; phylum Actinomycetota; class Actinomycetes; order Pseudonocardiales; family Pseudonocardiaceae; genus Amycolatopsis; species Amycolatopsis sp. NPDC004079. Next base: position 11,073 of record NZ_JBEXMH010000056.1, read on the forward strand.
AGCCACCGGCCGAGATACTGCGCGACCGCAGTCGATTCGCTCGGCCCGGCGAACACCGCCTGCAGCAGGATCGCCCAGCTCACCGCGGTGCCGACCAGCGGCCCGGACGCCATCCGCGGCCAGCGGACGTTGCCGCCCGACATCGGGTTGCGGAACGCCAGGTCGATGAACACCAGGCAGACCAGCAGCGTCGCCCCGCCGCCGATCACCCAGGTCAGCAGGGCGGCGGGCCCGGCCTCGCGCGCGACGGTGTAGGGCGAGAGCAGCCACCCCGACCCGATCACGCTGGAAAATGTCAGCATCGCGAGCGAAGGCGTGCCCAGCGCCCGCCGCAACCGGTGGTCGGCCGCAGCGGAAACTGTCGCGGCGTCGTTGCCCGAAGTTCTGCTTGCCTCGTTCATCGGTCCACCGTGACGGACCGGCGAGCATTGCGGTAGCCGGACATTCGTTACGGCTGGCCTTAAGCTGAGGCTATGGCTCAAGTGCCCGTCGAAACGACCGACCTGGTGGTGCTCGACGCCGCCGCCCGGCTCGGCAGCTTCTCCGCCGCGGCCGCTGAGCTGCAGCTTTCCGCTCCGTCGGTGAGCAATCGGCTCGCCGCGGTGGAGCGCAGGCTCGGTGTCCAGCTGTTCGAGCGCGGCGCGCGGGGCAGCGTGCTGACCACGGCCGGTGCACAGCTCGCCGAGTACGCGCGACGCTGTCTGCGGCTGCTGGACGAGGCCGTCGCCGAGGTCGGCGCCGAACGGTCGCAACGGCTCGTGCTCGCCGCGCCGGCCAGCCTCGGTTCGTCGGTGTTCCCGCCGGTGCTGGCGGTGTTGGCGGGCCGGCCGGTCGCGGTGCACTGCCGGGTCGCGCACAGCGACGAGGTTCTGCAACGACTGCGAGACGGCAGCGCGCACGCCGGTTTCCTGCTGTCGCGACCGCCTGGGGACGACCTCCGTTCAGTCCGGATCGGACGGTCCGGCATCGTCGCGGTCTGCCGTCCCGACCATCCGCTGGCGGCGCGGTCCCGGCTGCGGTTCGGCGATCTCGCCGACAGCCCGGTGCTCGTCTACCGCTGGGGCGTCGGCGCGGAATCGCTCGCCGCGGCGTTCGAACACCCGGAACGGCCCGCGGACCGGCCGGTGCACACGATCGGCCTGCCGGGGACCGCGCTGCACCTCGCCGAGGACGACGATTATGTCGCGGTGGTCCCGCATTTCGCCGCGGCGCGGGCGATCGAGCGGGGCACGGTGCGGCGGTTGCCGCTCTCGCTCGGCGAGTGGAAGGTGGAGGTCCGGTTCGCGCATCCGGCCGCGTCCGCGAGTCGTCCTGGGGTGGCTGAGTTGCTGGATAATGTCGGAGGCCTCCGGGAAGCACTGGCGTTGGACTGAGGCGTTTTCTGGTTGACTCGAAGACATGACTGTCGAAGTTCCCGGTCCGTCGCCCGCGGAACTGGCCGGATATGTGCGGGTGGCGCGTGATCACCGCGAGCACGAGCGCTACCACTCGGTGCTCAAGCTCGAGGAGGCCGCCGCCTGGCGGCGCGATTCCAACGCCTTGAAGCTGCTGGCCGCCCGGTGGTCGGACAGTCCGGCCCCCGAGCGGCTCGATCCCGCGCACGGGGCCGTCGGATGTGTCGACCTCAACGACCCGGCGGTGGTCGCGACGACCGGCATCCTTTTCCTGGAAGGCGACTCCGAGCCCGCGGAACTCATCGCCCTGCGAGGCCGGTTCGAGCAGGCCGCCGAGCGGTACCAGCGGCTGTCCGGATGGCTGGGCGAGCACATGGCGGCGGAATGGCCGCGGCTGCGCACCCTGCTGACCCCGGCGCTCGTCGAAGCCGCCCGTCCCCGTTTTCGGGCGCTCACGCGCACCACTGAAGCGGCCAACGCCTACAGCCTCGTCGCCCGGCTGCTCGACTCCGCCGTCCACACGCTCAACGCCCAGGACCTCACTCCCGAGGGCGTCCGCCGCGCTCCCGCGGCCGCGGCGAGCATGGTGCTGACCGCGTCCTGGTTCCTCGATTCCGCGGCTTCGTCCCTCGCCGAAGCCGGTGCGCATCTCGGCTTGTCCGATCCGGATTGGAGCAGCTTCATCGCACTCGCCGAGACCTCTGGTTCACTCGAAACATGACTTTCGGCGTTCCCCGACCGGACAAAATCGACTACTACGCCCAAGTCGCCGAAGCCGGGCGCGATTACAAACGGCAAGTGCTGGCCGCGCTCGACCTGCGGCCCGGCCTGACCGTGCTGGACGTCGGCTGCGGTCCCGGCACCGATCTGCCCGCCATGGCCGAAGCGGTGGGTTCGTCGGGCGCGGTCCTGGGCGTCGACACGGAACCCGGGATGGTCGAGGAGGCGGGGCGGCGGGTCTCGGGGACGCCGCATATCTCGGTCCGGCTGGGCGACGCGCACGCGCTGCCGCTGGCCGAGTCGAGCGTCGACCGGGTGCGGGCGGACCGGATGGTGCAGCACGTCGCCGATCCCGCCGCGGTTTTCGGTGAGCTGCACCGGGTTCTGCGACCCGGCGGGCTGGCCTGTGTGGCCGAGCCGGATTGGGACAGTCTGGTGGTCGATCCCGGGGAGCTGTCGACGAACCGCGCGTTCAACCGGTTTGTGTGCTCGACGATGGTCCGGAACGCGACCGTCGGCCGTTCCTTGCCACGGTTGGCTTTAGGAGCGGGATTCGAGGTGCTCGACGTTTCGGTTGCCGCACCGGTGTTCCGCGATTTCGAGGCAGCGGACAAGATTCTCGGGCTGAGCCGCAACACCGAACGCGCGGTGCGTGCGGGTCAGCTGGACCGGGCAGCCGGGGATCAGTGGCTGGCAGCGCTGGCCGCGGGGCCGTTTTTGGCTTCGAGCATGGTGTTCATCGGGGTTTTCGCTAAGCCTGCCGCTTGACCATCTCCGCGATCCACACCGGCGCGTACGGCGAGGTGCAGTTCGGCGGCGTCGGGTAGTCCTTGAGCACTCCCAGCCGCTCCCCGATGCCGATCGCACGGGCGCGCAGGCCGGGGTTCTCGATGCCGATCTGCGCGAGACAGTGGTTCATCGCCCACTGCAACCGCTCCGGGGCGGCTTTCATCTCGGTTTCGATGACGTCGAGGAGCCCGGGAAGGTCCAGCCCGCCGGGCTTCTTGGCGACCCGGTCGACGGTCAGCGCCCAGCCCGCGCTCGCCACCACCGGGTCGGGGTCGTCGAACCAGGCCACGCGGAGTTCCTCGGCGCAGCGGCTTTTCTTGACGATGTTCGCGAGGAGCCAGTCCTGGACCTTGGGTTTGCCCGCCTCGCGCAGCATGGCGTCGAGTTCGTCGCGGTCGAACTGCTTCGGCCTGGCGACGAGGAGGGCGAGCAGGCGGGCGTTGGTGTCGCCGGTCCGCCAGAGTTCGCGGGCGAGGTCGGGCTGGGCTTTGAGTTCTTTCGCGAGGGCACGGAGTTTGCCGAGGTTGACGCTGTGGTCGTCGCCGTGGTTCTCGTTGACGGCTCGGATTTTGGGGTCGTCAAGCTCCGCCACGCGGGCGAGGACCCCGGAGAGGGTTGCGTCGGCCACGGGAACCTCCCTGCTCGGGTGCGGACGGAGTCGAGGCTACGGCAAGAGCAACGCGCGGCGCGGTAACGCCCGCAGGTCGTGGGGCGTCTTTCTGACATGACCCGGACCCGCCTCGCTCTGGCCGCCATCGCGCTGGTCTCGGTGCTGGCGGGGTGCGCCGTGGATCCGCCTGCCCAGCGCGCCGTCACGGCGCCGGCGCCGACGAGCCAGCCCAGCCCGGAACCCGCTCCGGCCACGACGGCTGCCCCGGCCACGTCGACGCCGGATACCTCAACCCCGGCCAAGGCAACCAGCGCGCCGAAGACCACGACGCCGAAAGCCAAGCGACGCGACCCCGCGACCAGCCCGGGGTGCGGCCAGCGGGCAGTCGACGCGGGCAAGTTCAACCCTCGCTGCAAGGAGTACCAGGGTTATCTCGACCCCGGCGGCCCCGGCCGTCCGAAGACCTCCGGCGAGATCCAGCGCGAATGGGCCTGTCGGCAGGGCTACCTGCCCAAGTCGGAGTGCTGATCCCCGGCGAGAAACTCCTCCGGAGCGGGAATCGGCACCCGCACCCAGTTGTCCACTCGGGTGAACGTCGCGCCTCCCATCCGGCCCACTGGGTGATAAACGTCCTGGTCCAGCCGTCCGTCCGCGCGGAGCAGCCGGTCGTCCACCGCCACCCCGACCACCTCGCCGAACACCAAATGCGAGCCCCTGAATTCCTCGATCTTCACCAGCGTGCACTCCAGGCTCGGACCCGCCCCGGCGGGGTGCGGGACGGCGATCCGCACCCCGGACGCCCACGACAGACCGACCTGCGCCGCCTCGTCCACTGATGAGTCCACTGTGGACGCAGTGTGCGCGACCAGTTCTTCCTGGCCGCTCAGCGCGATCGTGATCGCGAACTCGCCGTGCGCCGAGATGTTGGTCAGAGTGTCCTTCGGCGTATCCGAAATCGAGAAGACCACCGTCGGCGGGTCCATCGTCAGCGGGGCGAAGTAGCTGAACGGCGCGAGATTCCGCACACCCGCGCTGTCCACCGTGCTCACCCACGCGATCGGGCGCGGGACGACGGCGTTCTTCACCATCCACACGAAAGCGCCGCGATCGGCGTCGGTATTGCTGCTGTACACGAACCCTCACCCTGCCACTACACGTCCTCCGAGCACGGTCAATTCCGACCGTACGCTCAGCAACTCCTCGTCCGCAGCGGTGACCGGATCGTGGGCGAAAACCGCGAGGTCGGCGAGGGAGCCGACGCTGAGCGTGCCCTTGAAACTCTCCGCGTGTTCGAGCCAGGCTGGGCCGGTCGTCCACAGCCGGAGCGCTTCCTCCCTGGTCAGCGGGTTGGCCACGAGAGAGTACGCGTTCGGCCCGGGTGAGCCGGTGAAGGTCGCGACGCCGCGGCGCCAGTCCGGGACGGTCACCGGTGCGTCCGAGCTGTCGGCGACCACTACGCCGTGGTCCAGCAAAGCTCGCGCGGGGAAAGCGTCGGCCCACCGGGACTCGCCCAGTACGCGGACCATCGACGGGCCGCTGTAGGTCCGCATCAGCGAGCTGGTGATCACGCCGATTCCGGAGCGCGCCAGGCGGGAAAGCACCGCATCGGACAAGAAGGTGCCGTGGATCAGGGCGTGTCGTGCCTCCGGCCACGGGTCAGCCGCCTGAGCCGCTTCGATCGCGTCGACTACCGCGTCCGCGGCCCGGTCTCCGGTCACGTGGACCTGCACCCTTACCCGGCGCACGTGGGCGACCAGGATCAGTTCGTGCAGTTCCCGCACTCGCGCGGCGTCGTCGGGGCCGAAGGTCACCAGGCTTCCGTGCTCGCCCGACGGGTACGGCGAGTGCATCCACGCGGTGCAGTGCGTCGGCACTCCGTCGGCGAACAGTTTGATGCCGCCGATCCGCAGCAGGTCGTCACCGACGGCGAAGTCCGTCTCGTCCAGCAGTTGCGCCAGCGAGGCGGCGGACGTCGTCGGCGACGGCCAATTCCAGTGCAGCAGTGCGGTGATCCGCATCCGCAGGCGGCCGGCGGCGTGCAGGTCCCGGTAGTCCTGCCACAGCTCAGGCGGGACGATCGGGTCGGTCACGCTGGTCATCCCGAGGGCGTTCAGCCGCTCCATGCCGCGCACGATCGCGTCCAGCCGGGCGGAACGGCTCGGCTGCGGCACCAGCGAGGCGACCAGTTCCTGCGCGCTCTCCACCAGTATCCCGGTCGGCTCGCCGGAGGAGTCCCGCACGATCTCCCCGGCTTCCGGATCCGGCGTCGACGCGGTGATTCCTGCCCGCTGAAGCGCCGCGCTGTTCGCCCACACCTCGTGTGACGACGCGTGGTGCAACACCGTCGGCTGTGCACCGGTCACGCTGTCGAGCCAGGCGCGGGTCGGCACCGCACGGCCGTCCGCGAACTCGGCGATCGTCGTTTCCCGCCAGCCTCGGCCGACGATCCACTCCCCCGGCGGCGCGTCGGCCAGCGCAAGAGCCACTGAGTCCAAAGAAGAGGCAGCGGAAAGGTCCACACAGAACTCCGGACCGGCGGCGGCATGGAAGGCCAGGTGCAGATGGGCGTCGTTCAGTCCGGGAAGGACGGTCCGGCCCGCCAGCTCGACGACCCGCGCGTCCGGCGAAGCCGCGGCGGAAACCGTCTTGTCGTCGCCGACCGCAGCGATCCGGCCGTCCGACACCAGCACTGCGGAAGCGGTCCCGACGACCGGATCGAAAGTCCGGACCACTCCGCCGCGCAGCAGCAATTCCTCGGTCATACCGCCGCCAGTTCCGGAACGCCGCCGCTCGGCACCACGGCCTGATGCTCCGGATGCCAGGCCACGATCACCTCGTCCCCCGGCCGGTGCTCGTGCGCGACCCCGGCCGACACCACGGCACAACCGCGCGCACCGTCGGAGTACCGCAACCAGATCCGCGTGTGATCACCGACGTACACGATGTCAGTCACCTGCGCGCTCGCCCGCTGGTGTCCACTTGGGACGGGATCAGCGGAAGTATGGAGCGTCAACCGTTCCGGCCGCACGATCGTCACCTCCCCTGGCGTCAGCGACAACGCGTTGGACTCGCCGATGAACTGCGCGACGAACAACGTCTCCGGCCGCTCGTACAATTCCTCCGGTGTGCCGACCTGCTCGATCCGGCCGTCGTTGAACACCGCAATACGGTCTGACAACGTGAGCGCCTCCTGCTGATCATGCGTCACGAAGAGGAACGTCATCCCCAATTCCCGATGCATCCGCGCGATTTCTCGCTGCAACTGATCGCGGAGCTTCTTGTCCAACGCACCCAGCGGCTCGTCCATCAGCAACGCACGCGGTTCGTACACCACTGCACGCGCGAGAGCGACGCGCTGCTGCTGGCCGCCGGAAAGCTGGCGCGGCAACCGATCCCGCACCGCCGACAACCCGACCAACTCCAGCACCTCGTCCACCCGACGCGAGATCTCGGCCTTCGGCACCTTGCGCTGCGTCAGTCCAAAAGCGACATTGCGCGCCACCGACATGTGCGGGAACAGCGCGTACTGCTGGAAAACCACGCCGAGGTTCCGCCGGTGCGGTTTGAGCCGCGAGATCTCGTGACCGTCCACCGTGATCGAACCCGCCGTCAGCGGCGTGAACCCGGCGATCATCGACAGCATCGTCGTCTTGCCCGAACCGGACGGGCCGAGGAAGGTCATGAACTCGCCGTCGGCGATGTGCAGCGAGACGTCGTCGACGGCGGGCCGGTCGACGCCGGGGTACGCCTTCGTCACATGGGCGGTCGCGATTCCTTCAGTCATGATTGCTCTTTTCGGCGCAAAACGGCGGGGACGAACAGCAGAATGGTGGTGAACACGACGATCAGGCTCGACGCGGCGGCGATCGTCGGGTCGATTTCCAGCACGATCGATTCGTACATCTTCACCGGCAGCGTCTTGATCGCGGGCGTCTGCAGGAACAAGGCGACCACAACCTCGTCAAAGGACGTGGCGAAGGCGAACACGAAGCCGGACAGCACCCCGGGCGCGATGATCGGGAGCACGACCTTGCGCAGGGTCGCGAACCGGGGAGCGCCGAGGCTGGCCGCGGCTTTCTCCATGATCGGGTCGTACCCGGCGAGGCTGGTCCGCACCGACGTGAGCACGAACGGCAGTCCCAGCACCGCGTGCGCCAGCACGAAACCGAGCATCGTGCCGTTCAGCTGCCAGCGCAGGAAAACCCCGTAGATCGCGACCGCGACGACGATGCCGGGCAGGATCATCGGAGCCATCAGCAGCTGCCGGACGACTCCGCGGCCCCGGCGCATCCGGTCGAGCGCGAGCGCGGCCGCCACGCCGAGCACGGTCGCCAGCGCCGCCGCGAGCACCCCGACCTGGACCGAGTTCGCCAGCGCGGCCAGCCATTGCTTGCTGGTGAAGAACTCCGCGTACCAGTGCCACGACCAGTCCTTCGGCGGGAACTCGAACGTCGAGCCCGCGCCGAAACTCATCGGGATCACCACGAGCGTCGGCGCGACGAGCACGAACGCGACGAGGACGACCCATACGCGCAGGCCCCAGCCGAGGCTCCGCTGCCGCACCGCGGCCGCCCTGCTGATGGACGGATTGTCAGCCACGGCCGGCACCTCCCGCCGCACTGGTGCCCAGCGGCGCGGCCACGCGGCCGAGCACGGCGAGCACCACGAGCGTGACGACCAGCAGGATCGTCCCGAGCGCACCGGCGCCCGCGAAGTCCAGCAGGTCGTTGACCTGGGTGCCGATCACCTGCGCGACGAGCGCCTGCTGCGGCGTGCCGAGCAGCGCCGGGGTGATGTAGAAGCCCAGCGACATGATGAACACCACCGAAACCCCGGCCAGCACGCCCGGCATCGACAGCGGCACGTACACCCGCAGGAACGCCACCGGACGCCGCGCGCCGAGGCTGCCCGCCGCGTGCAGCAGGCTGCGGTCGATGCCGAGCATCGAACTTTGCAGCGGCAGCACCATGAACGGCAGCATCACCTGCACCATCGCGACCGTCACGCCGGCCACCGAACCCAGCAGCACCACCCCGTCGACGCCGATCGCCGACAGCGCCTTCTCGATGACGCCGCCGCGCTGTTCGAGCACGTACCAGGCGAAGTTGCGCGCCATCAGGCTGGTCCAGAACGGCATCAGGACCAGCAGCGTCAGCACCGCCCGGGCGCGACGGCCGACGAGCGTCATCGCGTAGGCGTAGGGATACGCGATGACGAGCGTGGCCGCGGTGATGATCAGCGCGGTCCGCAAAGTCCGCAGCAGCACGCGGATCTGCACCTCGTCGCCGAGCACCGCCAGGTAATTGCCCACGCCGAACGACGGCTCGGTGAAGCTGCGCCACAAAATCACGGCGAGCGGGCAGAAGAAGAACACCAGCACCACCGCCGCCGCGGGAAGCAGCAGCCACGAAGTCCGCCGTTTTTCGCGACCGGCCTGCGGCAAAGCCGGGGGCCGGGTCGCCACGGCGGTCATCCGGTCGTCCAATCCGACCACGCCTTCACCAGCGCGGGCCGGTTCGCCGCCCAATAACGCACGTTGCTGAGCACTCGCAAGTCCTCCTTGCCCTCGCCCCAGATGTCGAGCTGGCGGCCGATCTCCGAGCGGGCGGCGGGGGCGGCCGTGTTGGCCGGTCCCACGCCAGCCCGCGCGGCGAAGTCCGCCGCTTGCGCCGGTTGCGAGGCGAAGCGGATGAGCTTCTTCGCCTCCTCGGCGCGTGCCGTCCCCTTCGGCACCACGAGTACGTCCCAGGTCACCGGCACCGGGATGCCCGGCACCACCTTCCAGTTCGTCGCCCCGGCCTTGAGCAGCGAAAACGCCCGCGCGCTGACGATCAGCGCCATGTCCGCCTGCCCGCCGGCCATCCGTTGCTGCTGGTCGCCGTATGTGCTGGTGATGGACAGCTGCGGCCGGATCCGGTCGTACATCCGCAGCGCGCGGCGCATGTCGAGCGGATACAGCTTGTCGCGCGGCACGCCGTCAGCCAGCAACGCGGCCTCGATGGTGCCGACGCTCGGGTCGCCGCCGTAGATGATGCGGCGGCCGGGGAACTGCTTCGGGTCGAAGAAATCCGCGAGTTTCGTCGGCGGATGCTGGCCGTAGACCTTGGAGTTGTACATCAGCATCATGCCGAAAAAGGCGTCCGGCACCCCGCAATCGGTGAGCGAGCCCTCCGGGAACCCGGCGGCCTGCGGGCCCATGTCGACGGGTTCGAGCAGGCTCCCGCACACCGCGGCGGCAGCGGACGCGTCGGTGTCGACGACGTCCCAGGTCACCTTCCCCGCCTCGACCATCGCCTTGAGCTTGGCGTTGCTCGACGGGCCGTCGATGGTGACCGTGGTCCCGGTCTGCTTCTCGTACGGGTCCAGCCACGCGGCGCGCTGGCCCGCCTGGTACGCGCCCTGGCCGTAGGAGGCGAACACGAGCGAGTTCGGGCCGCCCTCGGAAATCGCGCAGCCGGCAGTGGTGAGCAGAAGCGCGGCGGACAGCAGCGTCGGTATCCGGCGTCCCATGGCTCCTCCGTTCAGCTCGCCGCGGCCGCGACGTGCTTGCACAGCACGTCGGCCAAGGTGTCGATCTGGTCCTCGGTGATCACCAGCGGCGGGGACAGCACGATGCTGGTCCCGGACGCGCGGACCACCACGCCGTCCGCGCGGCAGCCCGCCTGCACCGGCGCGGTCGGCTGGTCGGCGAACTCGATGCCGAGCATCAGGCCGACGCCGCGGACCTCGCGCACGTGCGGCAGCTCGGCGAGCGGGTCAAGCCGCGCGCGCAGCCGGGCGCCGAGGACAGTGGCGCGTTCGAGCAGGTTCTCCTTTTCGATGATGTCCAGGTTCGCCAGCGCGACCGCGGAGCCGACCGGGTGGCCGTTGTAGGTGAAACCGTGCAGGAACGTCGCGCCTTCGGCGAGTTCGAGCACGCTGCGTCCGATGAGGACCGCACCCATCGGAATGTACCCGCTGGTGAGCCCCTTCGCGGTGACGATCATGTCCGGTTCGACGCCGAAGTGCTCGCTGCCGAACCAATGCCCGGTGCGGCCGAACGCGGTCACGATCTCGTCCATGATCAGCAGAATCCCGTGTCGCCGCAGCACTTCCCGCACCCGCGGCCAGTAGTCCTCCGGCGGCGGAACCATTCCGCCGACGCCGAGCACCGGCTCCCCGATGAACGCGGCGATCCGGTGCGCGCCGATTTCCTCGATCCGCTTTTCCAGCTCTGCCACGAGAAGATCTGTCGCATGGGGACCGTGTTCGAGACCGTGCGGTTTGCCGAGCCATTCGACGTCCGGCAGCAGCGGGCCGTACCCGGCGCGCAGGCCCTCGATCCCGGTCGCGGCCAGCGACGCGCCGCCCATGCCGTGGTAGCCGCCGTGCCGCGCCAGCACCACCGTGCGCTCGGGCGAACCGGCGTGGTGGAAGGCGAGGCGGGCGAGTTTGATCGCGGTTTCGTTGCCCTCCGACCCGCCGTTGGTGAGGAAGACGCGTTCAAGCCCGACCGGGGCGAGCGAAAGCAGGCGTTCGGCGAGGCGGATCGACGGGGCGTTGGAGTAGTCGCCGAAGGACGAGTAGAACTCCAGCTTGCGGATCTGCTCGGCGGCGACGTCGGCGAGTTCGGCGCGGCCGTGGCCGACCGGGCACTGCCACAGGCCGCAGGTGCCGTCGAGGTACTGGTTGCCGTCGGTGTCCCAGAGCAGCGCGCCCTCGCCGCGGTCGAGAACGAGCGGTTCGGCCGGGGCGCCGATGACGGTGTGCGGATGGATGAGGGTGCGCTGGTCGGCGGCGGCGAGGTCAGCGGTGGTCAAGGCGGATTCCTTTCGGGGAGCGGTTCAGAACCGCAGAGCGACGGCTTTGGTCTCGGTGTAGGCGTCGATGCCTTCGGCCCCGCCTTCGCGTTCCTGGCCGGAGTTTTTCTGGCCGCCGAACGGAAGTTCCGGACGCACTGGAGCCGGGTCGTTGACGCCGAGCACGCCGAAGTCGAGCCGGTCGAGGGTGCGCCAGATGCGGCGCAGATCGGTGCCGAATACGTACGCAGCGAGGCCGTAGTCGGTGGCATTGGCCAATTCGACGGCTTCGTCGTCGGTGCGGAACGTGGCCACCGCGAGCACCGGGCCGAACGTTTCCTCGTGGCTGATGAGCATGTCCGGGGTGACGTCGGCCAGCACGGTGGGCTCGAAGAAATGGCCCGGCAGCGCGGAATCCGTCCAGCGATTGCCGCCGACGAGCACGCGCGCGCCCTTGCCGACCGCGTCCGCGACCTGGTTTTCCACCTTCGCCAGACCGGCCTCGTCGATCAGCGGTCCGATGCTGGTGCCCTCGGCGTCGCCCCGGCCGACCTTCAGCGCAGCGGTTTTCTTTTCGATCAAGGAAAGCAGGTCGTCGCGGACGCTTTCGTGGACGTACAGCCGGTTCACCGCCGTGCAGCTCTGCCCGGCGTTGAAGAACTTCCCGGCGACGACGCCCGCCGCGGCGGCTTCGAGATCGGCGTCCTCGAACACGATCGCCGGCGAGTGGCCGCCCATTTCGAGCGACGTGCGGCGGAGGATGTCGCCGGTCTGGCGCAGCAGGCCCAGTCCGACCTCGGTGGAGCCGGTGAAGCTGACCTTGCGCAGGCGGCGGTCGGCCAGCAGTGCGCCGACGAGTTCGGCAGGCCGGGTCGTGGTCAGCGACTGCAGGACACCGTTCGGCAATCCCGTGTCCTGCACGATTTCCAGCAGCGCGGTGGCGATCAGCGGGGTCTGCTCGGCCGGTTTCGCGATGACCGGGCAGCCCGCCGCGAGTGCGAGCCCGACCTTGCGGATCAGCATGCTGGCCGGGAAGTTCCACGGCGTGATCGCGAGCACCGGGCCGACCGGCGCGCGCAGCACGAGCCCTGGACCGGCCGCGTTCGCCGGGGTGACCCGCCCGTACGCGCGGCGGCCCTCCTCGGCGGCCCACTCCAGCATCCGGGCGGCTCCGGCCAGTTCGCCGTTCGCCTCGGCGAGCGGTTTTCCGTTCTCGCGGCTGAGCAACGCGGCGAGTTCGCCTTGCCGCGCCCGGATTCCGGCGGCCGCGGCGCGGAGGTGGCCGCTGCGGGTCTCCGGGTCGGTGTCCGCCCAGCCCCGGGCGGCCCGCGCGGCGGCGGCCAGTGCGTCCCGCGCCTGCTCGGGCCCCGCGTCGGCGGCCTGGCCGAGGACGGCGAGGCTCGCGGGGTCGACGACGTCGAACGTCGCCGGGGCGGACTGCCAGCGGCCGTCGATCAGCAAGGTCGCGGCGGCGGTGTCGGGCATCGGTACGCCTTTCGGGTCGGCGGATTCGGGATGCGCCGAGTCTGACCCCTAGGTGTTGATTAAGTCAACACCTAGGCGGCGGCGAAATTCCGGAAAGGACAGTGGGAAGTTCTTGTGGGGCAACGACATCGGGAAACACTTCTGCCCCGGCGACGTCGTGCGCGGCCGGGGTGCGGGCGTGGTTCGGCTAACGCGCGGCGGCGAGCAGGCCGCGCAGGGCTTCGAGTGCCGGGCCCGGATCGACGTCCGGGTCCGCCACCTGGTGCAGGAACATTCCGTCGAGGGCGTAGAAGACGAGCTGGGCCAGCCCGCCGCCGGCCGACAGTTCCGTGCCGACCGCGGCGAGATAGCCGTCGTAGAGCCGCCGGACGATCGGCCGCAATTCGGGCCGCCGCGCCGATTCCACGACCAGCTGATACTGGAACACTTGCAGGTCCGCGCTGTCCCGGAACCGCTGGCGCACCTCGGGACCGTCCGCGTAGACGCCGGTGCGGGCGCCGATCAGGCCATTCTCCGCGCTTTCCTCCAGCACGAGGTCCAAAGAGGACTGGAGGAGGTCGTCGATCGAGGAGAAGTGGTGCTGGACCGCGCCGGTGGTGCAGCCCGCCGCCCGGGCGACCGCCCGGTAGGTGAGCCCGCGCAGCCCGTCGGAAGCGACCACGCCGACCGCCGCCCGGCGCAGGGCGAGCTTCATCCCGGTCGCCTCGTCCGCGGTTCCGGACCGGCTCATCCGCACCTCCTCGGCTTCGCTCGGGGTTCAAGCTACATTACATCTGTAATGTAGACCAGAGCGGCGTCACCGGCACCGGCATTCCGGGCACAACTCGCGGGGAACAGCGGTTTCCGGTCAGGCTTTTACCGTGTCGCGGCGCTGATTCAGCCGCGCTTCGAAGCCAACGCGGCCAGCACCCGCTCCCGAGTAGGCACGTCGAGCCGGCAAGCGTCCCCCGCGACCGGCCCGGGCGTCCCCATCACGTCGACCCCGTCGACCAGGATCGTCGGCGAGCGGTACCGGCCGACGCGTTCGACGAGCGTCGTGTCGAGACCGCTCTCGGCGAGGCAGCCCGCGACGACCGATCGGGCCGCCTCCGCGTTCGGGCAGTCCGGGGCGGTCAGCAGTTCCACCCGGATCCCGCGGATCTCCGGCCCGGTCGCGCACATGACACCCAGCCTAAGCGGAAATCGGGCCTTGACAATCCGCTTCCGGAAAAAGCTATGGTGGCCGGAGGACGTCGAAAGCCACAGCCCGGTAGGTAGTCCGGGCGGCGCGCAGCGCTCGTACTCGCACCCCTCCGGTGCGTCCAGCACGTCCCCTTGCTCCGTATCCGGAAGGGGAATTCGCTGTGCCTGGAAAACTTCGCGTCCTGATCATCGGCGCCGGCGTCGGCGGGCTCGCACTCGCCCAGGGATTGCGCCGCGCCGGGGTTGCCGTCATGGTCTGCGAGCGCGATACCTCGGCGATCGGCCGCTTGCAGGGGTACCGCCTGCGGATCGACTCGAACGGCCTCGACGCGCTCGACCGGCTGCTCCCCGCGCGGCTCAGCCAGGCGGTGTGGGATGCCAGTTCGACGCCGTCGCGGACCAACTTCCTCAACGGGACGCAGCCAGCCGAGCCGGTCGAGCGGAATGTCTCGATCAACCGGCTCACGCTGCGCGAGATCCTCCTGCACGGCCTCGAGGACGTCGTCGAGTTCGGCCGCGAGTGCACCGGCTGCCACGTGGACGACACCGTCACCGCCACCTTCGCCGACGGATCCACTGCCTCCGCTGACGTCTTGGTCGCCGCGGATGGCGTGAATTCGGTGCTGCGACGGCAATACCTGCCGCACGCACGCGTGGTCGACACCGGTATCCGCATCATGTACGGCCGCTTCCCGCTCACCCGCGAGACCGCCCAACTGATCCCCGACGAATGGTTCGGGATCTACAGCGGGCTCGTCGGTCCGGACAACCAGCACGTCGGAATCGCCCCGGTCCACGCCCGGCGTCCCGCACCGCTGCCGGGCCTCACCGACACCAGCGACTACGTGATGTGCCTGCTGGCCGCCCGTGCCGAACTGCTGCCGTACTCCGACGACGAACTCCGCGCCGCGACCGGCCACCAGCTGCGGAACATGACGGTTTCCTTGGCCCGCAAGTGGAATCCGAAAGCGAGCGAGCTCTTGTCGCTCGCCGATCCCGAGACGCTGTTCCCCATCTTCATGCGCACCAGCGTGCCGATCGAGCCCTGGCCGACCACCCGAGTGACCCTGCTCGGCGACGCGATCCACGCAATGAGCCCAGCGGTCGGCGTCGGCGCGAACACCGCGTTGCGCGACGCCGAACTGCTCGCCGCGAAGCTCGCCGAAGCCGGTTCCGATTTCCTCCCAGCACTGCGGGAGTACGAAACAGCGATGATCGGCTACGGCTTCGACGCGGTCCGGACGTCGGCGAAGTTCGGGGCGATGCGGATGGGACAGCCTGAGCTGCCAGCGCACTGAGACCGTTGGCCAGGCTCATTTTTCGAGCGCCTCGCGCTGGGCCGAGCTGAGCCGATCCGCCCGCACGGCCAAGCAATACGTCTGGTCTCCGGTCACCCGCACAACGAGCGGGTCCGCGATCGCCGGGCGGCGCCGGAGCGCCTCCGCGGCGGCCCTCGTCCGGTCCCGCGGCCAGCCGAGCGCGGCGGACAAGGCGTCCAGGCCGAGCGGGCGAGCGGCCTGCACCAGCGCGGCGACCACGGTCAAGGCGTCGTACCCGACCGCTTCCGCGAGGCCGCTGTCGCCCATCTGCTCGCTGAGCCGTCCAAAGAACCGGCTCATCTCACCGAGCCGGGCACCGGCCGGGGTGCCGGGGCCGAAAAGCTCGATGCCCCGCCGTGCGGCGGAGGCGATCCGGCCGTGCGCCGCGGTGTCGGCCTGCCACGCCCGGAGCCAGGCGCCGTCGTCGACCGCGTACCGCTCGCGACGGCCGCCTGGATCCGGGCGGCGCAGCACCAGCGCCATGGATTCCAGGTGGCCGACCGACTTGGACACCGACGCCGGGCTGACCCGCAGCCTCCGCACGAGGTCCGCCGAGGTCAGGCCATCGGAGATCAGCAGGCAGGCGAACACCCTCGCGGTCATCCGCGGCAGGCCGGTCGCGGCGAGCAGCCCGGCGAACTCGTCCACGAAACCGCGCGCTGACGCGGACGGGAACCCGTCGTGCACCGGCTCGGCGGGCCGAGCGGGCTTGCGCCGGCGGGCTCGGCGTCCGGCGGTCTCCTGCGCGTTGCCCGCGGCGTAAACACCGGCGACGCTGTTGCGCGCGACCTCCCGGCTGATCGTGGACGTCGGCCTGCCGAGGCGCCGCGCCATCTCCGCGTACCCGAGCCCCTCGGCCAGCCAGGCCTCGATCCGCAGCCGCTCCTCGCGGGTCAGCCGCTCCCCCGGCATCAGCGCGCCCTCTCGTGCATTTGTCCACAGTACAGTGCAACGGCGAATTTCAGGTCATTGCATTCACCCACAGACTCATTGCAATAATTGCGCTTGAGCTGGCCATTTTTGCCCCGCGAATGTTGACGCACCATGAAACGCAACGTAGCTTTTCACTATTCGGAAAGGGAGGAAAACCCATGACACACGTGCTGGCCGTATCGACGGTCTCGGATCACAGCAAGTTCTGGAGCGGCCTCAAGAAGGCGCACGCTCAGCTCCCCCAGGGCGCGAAGTGGAAGCTGGCGATCGCGAGCACCGACGGGAACAGGGCGGTGAACGTGATCGCGCACGACACCGTCGACGGAGTCCGCGAGTTCTTCGAGGCTCATGCCGGTCCGTACGCGGCGACGGAATACTTCGAAGCGGACGCCGCGAACGCGGTCGGTCTGGCCCGATGACCTTCGACGCGCCGCGGCTCGCCGAACTCCTGGCGGAGCACGGGATCCCGAGCGCCGCGGTCGGCATCCTCCGCGACGGGCAACGCACCGAGTTCGCGGCCGGCGTCAAGAACGTCGAAACCTCGGAACCGGTGACGACCGGCACGGTCTACCAATGCGGCTCCATGACCAAAACCTGGACCGCGCTGGCGTTCCTGCAACTCGTCGACGAGGGGAAGGTCGATCTCGACCGACCCGTCCGCACGTACTTGCCCGGTTTCGCGGTCGCCGATCCAGTGACCACCGCTCAGGTCACGCCGCGGCAATTGCTGAACCACACCAACGGGATCGAAGAAGCATACGGCGACCCCGGCGAGGGCGACGACGTCTGCGAGCGGATGGTCGAGAACATCGCCGGCGCACCGCAGGTTTTCCCGCTCGGCCACACCCACGGCTACAGCGCGGCACTGGGTTACGCCGTCCTCGCGCGTGTCCTCGAGGTGGCGGACGGGAAGACCTGGGACGACGCCATGCGCGACCGGCTCTTCCGCCCGATGGGCCTGACCAGCACGAACACCCGGCCCGAGCAAGCCGACCAGGCGCGGGAGGCCACCGGGCACCTGGTCCGGTCCCTGGCCGAAGGCCCGATCGTGACCCCGATCGACTACCTGCCGCGCGCATTCGGCCCGGGCGGCGGCATCACGTCGACGATCGGAGAAGTCCTCGCGCTGGCCCACGTCCTGCTGAACGACGGCGTCGCGCCGAACGGACACCGCGTGCTCTCGGCGGAACTCCTCCGGGAAATGAAGAATTCGCGAGTGCCGATACCGGATCCGCTGATGTTCGGGCCGGAATGGGCGCTCGGTCTCATCGTCTGCGATTGGAACGGCGAAACCGTCTACGCGACCGACGGCAGCACCGTCGGCCAGAACTCCCGGCTCCGGATCCTGCCGGAATTGAACACCGCCGTCGCGATGCTCACCAACGGCGGGCCCCGGGAAAGCTTCTACCGCACCGTGTTCGCCGAAATCCTGGCCGAGCACACTATCCCGTCGCTGCCCGCGCCGGACCCCGAGCTGAAACTCGACCTCGAAAGGTATGTCGGCGTCTACGAGCGGCCCGGCGCGCGATACGAGGTTTCCGCGGAAGCCGGGCAGCTGCGCCTGACCCTGGCGATCGACCCGACTCGGGCGGAGTTCCTGAGGAAACCGGACCGCGTCCACTACGAGCTGCTGCCGGTGAGCGAGACGCTTTTCCTGATGCCGCCGACAGATCCGCTCGAAGACACCCAGTCAGTCGCGATCTACGATTTCGCGAACGGCCCGGCGCAGTACCTCCACACCAACTGCCGGGTGCACCCGCGCGTCACGCGGGCTTGAGCAGCGGAACATCCCGCGAGATCTCGCTGAACCCCACGCTGTAATACAACCCCCGCGCCGACGGATGCCCAGGCGCGCCAAGGCAAGCGACCGTCGCGTGGGTGGCTCCGGCCGCCCGCGCGCGGTCCATGCCGTGCAGCAGCATCGCGCGGCCCAGCCCGAGCCGCCGGTAGTCCGGGTGGGTGCCGACCGGCTCGAATTCGGCGGTCTTGTTCGCCTCGTCGAGCCACATGATCGTGGACGCCGCCATCGTCCCGTCCGATGCTTCGACCAGGAAGTGCAGGTCGCCGCGGTACGCCGGGGTCGCGCGGACGCCCTCGTAGCTTTCCGGCGTGTACGCGGTCACGCCCCAGGCGTCCACATGAGACTGGACCGCCGCCTCCGGTCCGGCCTCAGCGGCGGTGCGAAAGCGGAATCCGTCCGGCAGCACCGGCGTTTCGAGCACCTCGAGGTCGCGTTCGTTCAGCTGCGTCCACGATCCGGTGTCGCCGAGGCTGTCCGGATCGGGGCCGTAGCCGTGCGCCGCCCAGCGTTCCAGGCCGAACTCGTCGGCCGCCCCGGGAAGCACGGTGCGTTCGAGGCCGTCCGCGGTGGCGTCGAACCAGTCGATCACCTCGTCGACCAGCGCCGCGTGATCGGGATGGACTTGATAGGCCAGGTAAGCACCAGTGACGTTCTTGACTGAGCCGTCGTTGAGCCGCACGCTCCGGGGCAGTTGCGCCCAGCCCCACGCGACGAGGTCGTCGCCGGCGAACCACAGCCGGCGGACCCAGCTCGCGCCCTGCGCGGCATGCCCTTTGCCCCAGTTCCAGGCTAGTTCGCCGTAGGCCGCGTCGCTGTTGACGAGGTCCTGGCGGACGGCGGTGACCCGCTGCGCGAGCTCCTGCATGAGAAGCACGTCCGAGGCGGTCAGCAGATCAGTCATTCTCGGACTCTGTCAGGCGGGCCGCCGGGAGTCGACCGGTTTTCCGCCGCACCCGCGGATCACCGCGTCGGCGAGCAGGTCGGTCGGATCGAGAACGCCAGAGGCGTGTCTCGCCACCAGCGGAAGTTCCGTGCAGGCCAGCACGGACAACGACGCGTCGACGTCCGCGAGCGCCCGATCGAAGTGCGCCGCTCCGCCTGTCAGGTCGCCGCGTTTCACCGCCGCCACCGCCGCGTCCACCGCCGTCTGCCCGGCCTCGGACGGCAGCGCCCACTCCACCTCGGGCACTCCCCGCTGGTACAGCCCGGCGGCGATCGTCCCGCGAGTGCCGAGCAGCCCGACTGGACCCGTGCGTCCGGCGAGGAATTTCGCTGTCTCCGCGACCATGTCCACGAACGGCACACCGCTGTCCGCGGCCAACCGCGGCAGGAAGAAATGCGCGGTGTGGCAGGGAATCGCCACCACGGAAGCGCCGAGATCGCGGAGTTTTCCCGCCCCGGCAAGCAAAGCCGGATACGGGTCAGTGCTCCCGTCGAGGACGGCGGCGACCCGGTCCGGCACGGTGGGATCCGCCCAGATCGCGACCCGCAGGTGGTCCTGGTCGCGCTCCGCGGCCGTGCGCGCGATGAGCTTGGCATAGAACTCCGCGGTCGCCGCCGGGCCCATGCCGCCGAGAATGCCCGCGATCACTGGAAGGTCGACCGGTAGCCGAACAGCCCCACGGCGCCGCCGGTGTGCACGAACACGACGGTGTCGGTCGCGGCGAACCGGCCTTCCTCGATCTCGCCGAGCAGACCGGCGAACCCCTTTCCCGAGTACACCGGGTCCAGCAGGATCCCTTCAGTCTCGGCAAGCAGCCGCACCGCGTCCGCCATCGACTGCGTCGGCACGCCGTAGCCCTCGCCGACCCAGCGGTCGTCCACCAGCACGTCGTCGCCGGAAACCGCGGTGCCGATCAGCTCCGCGGTCCGGCCGGCCAGCCCGTGCACCGCGTCGATCTGCCGCGCTTCCGGCTGCCGCACGCTGACGCCGAGCACCCGAGCGGGGCTGTGCACCGCGCGCAATCCGGCGACGAGACCGGCCTGCGTGCCAGTGCTGCCGGTCGCGTGCACGACCCAGTCGACCGGAATCGGCGCGGCATCGAGCTCCAGCGCGCATTGGACATACCCGAGCGCGCCGATCGGATTCGACCCGCCGCCCGGGATCACGTACGGCCGCTGCCCCTCGGCGCGCAGCTTCTCGGCGACCGTCTCCATCGCCGCCGACATGTCGGTTCCGGCCGGTACGCGGTCCACGATCTCCGCGCCGAGCAGTTCGTCGAGCAACACGTTGCCGGAGTTTTCGTACTCCTCGTCGCGCACCTGACGTTGTTCCAGCAGCAACTTGCAGCTCAGCCCGGCGCGCGCGGCGGCCGCGGCGGTCTGCCGGGCGTGGTTGGACTGCGTCGCGCCCTGGGTGATCAGCGTGTCGGCACCCTGCGCTAGCGCGTCGCCGACGAGGAATTCCAGCTTCCGCGTTTTGTTGCCGCCGGTCGCCAAACCGGTGCAGTCGTCGCGTTTGATCCAGAGGTCCGGAACGTCCCGATGGCGTTCGCGCAGCCGCGCGGTGAGCCGTTCCAGCGGTTCGAGCGGGGTCGGGAAGTGTCCGAGCGGGAAGCGGGCGAAGCGCGTCGTCTGTACCACGGACGCCATCGTGCTTCCCGGGCCCGGCCGCTGTCCACCGCGTCCATTACGGATGCAGCTCGGCCCGGATCACCTGCGCCGCCCGCGCCAGGCGCGCACCGATCGCGGAGACATCGGCCGGACCGGTCAAATACACCACCGCCAGCGCCGCCGGATGCTGCCCAGGCACCGCGAGCGGCACCGCGATCGACGACAGCCCGGGGATCACCTCGTCATGGCTGGTTTCGTACGGCGCTTTCTCCCCGCGCAGCTGCTGCGAAATCGCGCGACCCGGTGCGCCGTCGGTGATCGGGTGCCGACTGCCCGGCCGCTGCGCCACCGCCGCCGTCGCCTGTCGCGGTTCGACGCTGGCCAGTGTGACGACGGAATCCTCGCCGTCGAGCGTCGCGAGGAACGCCGTCATGCCCAGTTCGTTCGCGAGCACGGTCAGCTCGGGCAACGCAGTGGACTGCAGATCGCGGGAAACGTTGCGCGCCAACGCCGCCAGCCGCGCGCCCAGCTCCAGCTCGCCGTTCGCGCCGCGCACGACCAGGCCGTGGTCCTCGAGGGTGCGCACGATCCGATAGGCGATCGACCGGTGCAGCCCGAGCCGCGAGGCCAGCTCGCCGATCGACAGCGGCGCGTCGGCCTCGGCGAGAACTTCCAGCGCGGTGAGCCCGCGCGACAACGTCTGCGACCCGGCCGCTTGCTTGGCTTCCGTCACGACTCGGTCCTTCCCCGCGGGGTCTTGTGCACCGGAGCGGCCCACCTTAGCATCGATGTACTCAATAATTGAACAACAAGTTCTATTATCGAACACGGTCCCCCCTGGTGCTTCACAGCGAAGTGAGGAAACTTATGCAGTTCCACCACCACGGCTACGTTTCCGGCGAACCGCGCGTCCTGCCCGCCGCCGGAACCGGGATCGACCGGCCCGCGGAACTGCCGGACGAGGTCGACGTCCTGATCGTGGGCACCGGCCCGGCGGGCATGATCACCGCCGCGCAGCTGTCCCGGTACCCGGACGTCACCACGCGCATCGTCGAACGCCGCGGCGGACGGCTCGAAGTCGGCCAGGCGGACGGGATCCAGGCGCGCAGCGTCGAAACGTTCCAGGCGTTCGGCTTCGCGAACCGGATCGTCGAAGAGGCGTACCGGATCACCACGATGTCGTTCTGGAAGCCCGATCCCGCGGACCCGAAGCGCATCGTCCGCTCCTCGCGGGTGCCCGACGACCCCACCGGGATCAGCGAATTCCCGCACCTCATCGTGAACCAGGCCCGCGTGCAGGACTACTTCGCCGAGTACATGGCGAACTCGCCGAGCCGGATGACGCCCGATTTCGGCCTGGAATTCCAGGCGCTCGATATTACCGAGGGCGACGAATACCCGGTTTCCGTCACGCTGCGCCATACCGTCGGCCCCCGCGCCGGCGAGGATCGCGTTGTCCGGGCCAAATACGTGGTCGGCTGCGACGGCGCACGCAGCGCGGTACGCGAGTCGATCGGCCGGGAACTCGTCGGCGATCAGGCTTTGCACGCGTGGGGAGTGATGGACGTCCTCGCGGTCACCGATTTCCCGGACATCCGCACGAAATGCGCCATCCAGTCCCACGACGGCGGCAACATCCTGCTGATCCCCCGCGAAGGCGGCGCGCTGTTCCGGATGTACGTCGACCTGGGCGAGGTGTCCGAGGACGATCACGGAGCCGTCCGGAAGACGACGATCGACCAGATCATCGCGCGCGCCAACGCGATCATGCATCCGTACACAGTGGATGTGAAGAATGCGGCCTGGCACAGCGTGTACGAGGTCGGCCACCGTCTCACCGACAAGTTCGACGACGTCCCCGTCGGCGACACCCGCCTGCCCCGCGTCTTCATCACCGGCGACGCCTGCCACACGCACAGCGCGAAAGCCGGACAGGGCATGAACGTCTCGATGCAGGACGGGTTCAACATCGGCTGGAAACTCGGCCACGTCCTGGACGGCCGCGGTCCCGCTTCGCTGCTGGCCACCTACTCCGCGGAACGCCAGCTGATCGCGAAAAACCTCATCGAATTCGACAAGGAATGGTCGACGCTCATGGCGACCCGGCCGGAGGACCTGGCCGATCCGGCGGAACTGGAAGAGTTCTACGTGAAGACCTTCGAATTCCCGTCCGGTTTCCTGACGTGCTACCAGCCTTCGGCGCTCGTCGCCTCGCCGGAACACCAGGACCTGGCGACCGGGTTCCCGATCGGCAAACGCTTCAAGTCGGCTCCCGTGACGCGGGTCTGCGACGCGAACCTGGTCCACTTAGGACACCATGCCCAGGCCGACGGTCGGTGGCGCGTCTACGTTTTCGGACCCGCCGCCCCGGTCGCCGATTTCGCCAGCTGGCTGGGGAATTCCCCGGACTCCCCGGTCGTGGCCCACACGCCGAAGAATCTGGACGTCGACGCCTGGTTCGACGTGAAGGTGATCTACCCCGGGCCGTACGAGGAGATCGATCTCGGCGAGGTCCCGGAAGTCTTCCTGCCCCGCACCGGTCCCTTCTCGCTGATCGACTACGAGAAGGTCTACGCGGCGGATCCCGCGGACGACGTCTTCGCCGCCCGCGGGATCTCGCCGGACGGTGCGGTCGTAGTGGTCCGGCCGGACCAGTACGTCGCGAACGTCCTCCCCCTCGCCGGCACCGCCGAACTGGCCGCGTTCTTCGCCCCGATCTTCAGCGCCGGATAGCCGTCAGGAACGCTCGGCCGGGCAGAAGCGGTCCCGCGCCGGGAAGTCCCCGCCGACCAGGTACTCCGTCGTCGTGTCGTTCAGGCACTTGTTCGCACCGGCGCCGTAAGCGACGTGCCCGCCCTGGTCGGCGGTGACCATCCGGGCCCGGCCCCCGAACGCCCAGCGCGTGCGCAACGCCCCGGGCAACGGTGTCGCCGGGTCGCGGAGGTTCTGCACCATCAGCACGTTCGCCGGTCCGTTGCCGGTGATCCGCACCTTCGGCTCCGCGGGCGCGGGCCAGTACGCGCACGCCCGGACGTTGGCGGTGTAAGCGCCGTACATCGGATACCGCGCCCGGTCGACCTCCACGTTGCGCTGATAGGTCCGCACCGACGTCGGCCACTGCGAATCACCGCAGATCACCCCGAGGTAGCCGACCGGGAAGCTGCCACGATCGCCCGCCTTCGCCGTTGCCTTTGCCGCGCCGGGAAGCGGCTGGTGCGTGTCGAGGAGATGCCAGTACGTGGCAAGCTCTTCGAAGCTGCCGTCATTCCGAAGCTCCCCCGACGTGAAGCCGCGGAACGCCGTCCCGTCGAACCCGGACTCCGGCTTCCGGTCCAGCCGATCGGCCAGCTCGTAGTACTTCGCCGTCACGTCCGCTGGAGCAGCGCCGAGGCGGTATTCCTCGTCGTGCTTCGCGGCATACTTCGCGAAGTCGGGAAACCGCACCTGGAAACCCATGCCTTGCGCCCGCAACGCCTCGACGTCGTAGCCCTCCGGCGGCAAACTGCTGTCCAGCACGACCCGGTCACTGCGTTCCGGGAACAATGTCGTGTACACCGCCCCGAGATAGGTGCCATACGACTCCCCGTAATAGGAAATCTTCGCCTCGCCCAAGGCTTCCCGCACCCGGTCCATGTCCCGCGCCGTGTTGGCGGTGGTGATGAACGGCACCAGATCGGCAGTCTCCGAACTGGTGCACTGCTTGGCGATCCGCTCCGCCAGCGCGGCCGATTCCGCCACCTCCGCCGGATTGTGCGGATAAGGCGGGTTGGCCGCGAGCGCCTTGTCCGCGTCGTTCAGCCCGCAGGTCAGCCCCGCGCTGGAGCCGATCCCGCGCGGGTCGAAACCGACGATGTCATAACTGTCCCGCACCGCCTGCGGAAACGGCTGCGCGACCGGGACGCGCAACCCGGCCAAACCCGGACCGCCGGGATTCACGAGCAGCACCCCGCGCCGCTTCTCCGGTTTCGCCGCGGACAGCCGGGACACCGCGATATCGATCTTCCGCCCGTCCGGATGCCGATAGTCCAGCGGAACGGCCACAGTCGAACACTGCAGTTGACCACCGCCTGGACAGGCACCCCACCGCAACGGCCCAGCCGACGCGGGCGCCGCCGACACCACTCCTGCCAACGCCGCGACCGCAAGCGCGATCGGCATGGTCTTTCGCATTCAGCTCTCCTCTTCGGATCGGAGTTGCTGATTCACCACACCAGCCGACGGCGCACCGGACCCCTGCCATTTGTCACCCCCGCAACACCGCGGCGAGCCCCTCCCGCAGATCCCGGACGAAATACCCCGGCACCTCCAGCGACGGGAAATGCCCGCCCCGCTCCGGTTCCCGCCAGCGGACGATCTGCCGGAACCGCTCCTTCGCCCAAGGACGCGGGGTCTTCTCGGTGTCCCGGGGATACATGGTGACCGCCGCCGGAACGTCCACTCGAAGCTCGGGATCCAGCGAATTGTGGCTCTCGTAGTAAATCCGGGCCGCCGACGCACCGGACCGGGTCAGCCAGTACAGCGTGACATCGTCGAGAACGCGATCGCGGGAGATAGTCTCAAAAGGACTGTCCGCGGTGTCCGACCACTCCGCGAACTTGTCCACGAGCCAGGCAAGAAGCCCGACCGGCGAGTCGACGAGCGAGTACCCGATGGTCTGCGGCCTCGTGGCCTGCTGCTTCGCATACGCCGCACGGTGCCGCCAGAAATGGCGGGTCTCCTCGGTCCACCTGAGCTCGTCCGCCGTCAGCCCCTCCGTCGACAACCCCGGCGGCCCCTCAGCGAACAATGTGTGGACGCCAAGAACGCGCTCCGGAAACCGGCCGGCGAGAACCGTGGTGATATTGCCGCCCCAGTCGCCGCCGTGAGCCAAGAACTGGCGATAACCGAGCCTCCCCATCAGCTCTGCCCACGCGGCCGCGATCTTTTCCGTCCCCCACCCGGCAGTCGTCGGTTTGTCGCTGTACCCGAAGCCCGGCAATGACGGAGCCACGACATGAAATGCCGGCGCGCTGACGTCGTCCGGATCCGCCAATGCGTCCACGACGTCGACGAACTCCGCGATGCTTCCCGGCCACCCGTGGGTCACGATCAGCGGAGTGGCGTCCGCACGCGGGGACCGGCGGTGCAGGAAGTGGATTCCCAGGCCGTCGATGGTCGTGCGGAACTGGCCGATCCGGTCAAGACGCTCTTCGAACGCCCGCCAGTCGTACTCGGTGCGCCAGTAGTTCACGAGCTCGACCAGGTCGGCGAGCGGAAGGCCCTGATCCCATCGGCGCGGGCCGTGCACCGTCTCGGCCTCCGGAAACCTCGCCGCGGCTAGCCGAGCCCGCAGATCGTCGAGGTCAGCGTCCGTCGCACGGGCTTCGAACGCCGCTACGTCGCTGGTCAGAGCGGTCATGAGTCCTCCTCGATGGATGGGAACCGGCTAAGACGGTTCTAGCAGTCGCTCGCACCCCAGCGCAACCGGCTAAGCTGGTTCCATGCCTTCCGCGTTCCCCGACTTCCGCCTCGGCACTGTGCTCGCGACAAGCTTCACCGCGACCCTCACGGAGCGTTGCGGCGATGCCGTCGAGCGCGTTCCGACGCCGCGGCGACTCGCCGATTGGCTGGCGGTGAGCGGCCTCGGCGTGGACTCCTGCACCGCTGACCAGCTCGAACTCGCCAAGGAACTGCGGGAGTCGATTCACGCCGCCGCGACCGCGGCCGCACGCCGCGAGGCCCTGCCCGCAGCCGCCGTCCAGGTCATCAACGACCACAGCGCCCGGGGCCAGGCCGCAGCCGTCCTGACGCCCGACGGCGAACGGAGCTGGCAGCTCACCTCCGTCGAAGACGCCCTCGGCGTGATCGCCGCCGACGCGATCAGCATCATCTCGGGCGAACGCGACGGAAAGCTGGCCTTGTGCGCCTCGCCGACCTGCCAAGCCGCCTTCTTCGACACCAGCCAAAGCCGCACCCGTCGCTGGTGCGACATGAACACGTGCGGGAACCGGCAGAAGAAGGCGCGCTTCAACGCCAACCAGCGCAAGAGCGGCGGAGCGACCTCCGGAATGCGAGCAACCCCCGCGGCCGATCCCCGCTGAACACCGGTTTCGCGCAGCCGCGAAAGCGAGTAGCCGAATACCCGAGCTAAAGCTCACAATATAGGTATGACCAGCGAAAACCTGGCTACTTTAGCCAGCCGGATGACTACCGTCGAAGAGCTGGAAGCCGCCATCGGCCGCCCCGGCGCGGCGATCATGCTGAAGCAGCTCGACCGTCTCGACGAAGGCTGCGAAACGATCCTCGCGCACTCCCCGTTCGCCGGCTGCGGCTACCGAACCGCCGACGGCGCCCGGCACAGCACGTTCGTCGGCGGCGCGCCCGGCTTCCTGCACGTCCGCTCCCCCGCCCAGATCTCCTTCGCGTTGCCCGCCGACGCCCCGGCGCCAGCGATCGACCACGGCATTTCCTTCGTGATCCTGCTGCCTGGCGTCGGCGAAACCCTGCGGCTCAACGGAATCGTCGCCGCAACGAACGGCCGCGAAACGGCGGTGAATGTCAAAGAGGCGTATATCCACTGCGGACGGTGTGTATTCCGTTCCAAGCTCTGGCAACCACGACCAGTGCACGCCGCGCAATCGACTCCCAGTATTGGCAACGGCCCGCTGACCCGCCCCGGCATCGCCAATTTCCTTGTCCGCGCCCCGTTCCTGGTCCTCACCACCGGCGACGCGGCAGGCGGCAGCGACACCAGCCCGCGCGGCGACCAACCCGGTTTCGCACAGATCGTCGACGGCCGCACCATTCTGCTGCCTGACCGCAACGGCAACAAGCGAGCCGACACCGCCCGAAACCTGCTCCAGGACCCAAATATCGCCCTCGCCGCCCTCGTCCCCGGCCGCACCGACGTCCTGCAGCTGCGCGGCACCGCCTCCCTGACCAACGACCCGGCGTTGCTGGAACCCTTGTTCCTGCGCGGAAATATCCCCCAGGCCGCTTTGCTGATCGACGTGACGCACGCCGAACTGGTTGCCAGCGAAGCCATCGAACGCTCGCGACTGTGGCATCCGGAAGCACACGTCGACCGCATCGAAGTGCCAGACCTGATGGCGCTAGCGGTAAAGCACGCGTCGCTTGGCACCGCGGCTGGCGCTCCGCCGGGATTCCTGTTCACACTTCTCCCGCGGTTCCCGAAACTGATCCGGTTCATCATCAACCGGGGTTATCGCAGCCAGCTCCACGACGAGGGCTACGCCGATTCCGCACCGGAACTCGAGCGTCCGCTGCGGACCGTGCGGGTTGCCGAGATCCGCCGGGAAACCCCGCGGGCAGTGACCGTCGCGCTGGAGGACGGCGCGAGATTCGATTTCCGTCCCGGTCAGTTCTTCACCCTTATCGCCGACCTCGACGGCCGACCGGTACGCCGGGCCTACTCCGCCTCGTCCGTCCCGGGAACGAGGCGGCTCGAAGTGACCGTGAAACGCGTCGACGACGGCCGCTTCTCCGCTTATCTTCACGACCGCCTGCAGGTCGGCGACCGCCTCTCGGTGCGCGGCCCGTCCGGCTCGTTCCATGCCGATCCGCGCGCCGACCTGGTGCTGATCGCCGCGGGCAGCGGAATCACGCCGATGATGAGCGTCCTCCGCACGCGGCTTTCGCGTCCGGGCCGCAGCCGGATCTCCCTGCTGTACGCGAGCCGGTCCGAGGAAGAAACCATCTTCGCCGCTCAACTGGCCCGATTACAGCGCCGTCACCCGCGACGATTGCGGATCACGCACGTACTGTCGCGTCCGGACTCCAGCTGGACGGGCGAACGCGGCCGGATCGACGCGGACCTGCTGCGCCGCTGGCTGGGCACCGCTTCTTCGAAGGCCGAATACTGCGTCTGCGGCCCCGAACCGCTGATGGCGACGGCCCGCGAGGTGGTCGCCGAGCTGGGCGTGCCGGACGGGCGGTTCCACGAAGAGCGGTACACCAGCGGTGCGGTCGATCCGGCGGACATGAGCACCGAACGGCAGGAAATGGTGGTCGAGAACGTCGGCACGGCCACTGTCGAACCGGGCGACACGCTGCTCGACGCTGGCCTCGCCGCGGGTTTGCCGATGCCTTATTCGTGCACCGTCGGCAACTGCGGCGAATGCCTGGTCCGGCTGCGTTCGGGGGATGTCGCGATGAAACAGCCGAACTGCCTCACTGCACAGCAACTGGCGGACGGCTATGTGCTCGCTTGCGTCGGCTGCCCTCGCTCGGCGGTCGTCGTCGAGCTGGAAGACGACTGACGCTGG
Source organism: Amycolatopsis sp. NPDC004079 (assembly GCF_040610415.1). Classification (NCBI taxonomy): domain Bacteria; kingdom Bacillati; phylum Actinomycetota; class Actinomycetes; order Pseudonocardiales; family Pseudonocardiaceae; genus Amycolatopsis; species Amycolatopsis sp. NPDC004079. Next base: position 39,901 of record NZ_JBEXMH010000056.1, read on the forward strand.
GATCGTCGGCCCCCGGATTAGTGCTCACCGACAACTACCTGCCCGACTGCGTCAAACATCCACGCCCGTACCGTCGTCATCGAGCTGCGAAACAGCTGACGCCCGGAATTGTCGGTCCCCGGATTTACCATGGCGGCACATCCGAGGAGGTGTGCACATGCGGGACGCCGTGCTCGAGGCGGCGAGGTTCCTGGCCGCCGGACGCACCCGGCGGCTCACGCTCGAGGACGTGGCCGACCACGTCCGGTACAGCCCGTTCCACCTGGCGCGCGCGTTCGAGCGGGAGATCGGCCTGCCGCCGGGGAAATTCCTTGCCGCGCAACGGTTCCAGCTCGCCAAGGAGTTGCTGCTGGACACCGGCGAGAAGGTGGTCGACATCTGCCACGAGGTCGGGTTCTCCGCACCGGGCACGTTCACCACGCGCTTCACCGCGGCGGTCGGGGTGAGCCCGCACCGGTTCCGGCAGCTGCCCGGTCTCCTCGCCGAGCACCCGCCGGAACCGGTGCGGGTCGCGGGCCCGGACTGCGCGGGCGGAGCGGTCACCGGCCGCGCGCTGCTGAGCCCGGCCGCGGTCGCCGCGCTCGACGGGGCGCCGGCGGTGTACGTCGGGCTGTTCGCCGGGTCGTCGGCGCGCGGCGTCCCGGTCAGCGGCTCGCTGCTCGGGCCCGACCTGGAGTTCGCCCTCTTCGACGTTCCGCCGGGCGCCTACCGGCTGCTGGCCTGCGCGCTGCCCTCGGCCGCCGACCCGCGCGCGCAGCTCGCGCCGAGCGTGCAGGCGGTCGGCTCGGCCGCGCGCCCGGTGCGGATCCGGGCCGGGCCGGTGCCGCTGCGCCAGGACGTCCGGCTGGAGGTCGCGCCCGCGTGGTCGCCCCCGGTGCTGGTCGCGCTGCCTCCGCTGGCGTCGGAGGGAGCGCAAGAATGGAGAGGCGGCTCCCGTCTGGCGAGGTTAGGTTGAACCAGGTCACAGCCCGTTGTCAGGGAGAAAGCATGCCTGGAGTTCGAGTATTGGTCGGCACGCGCAAGGGCGCGTTCATCCTCACCTCGGACGAGGGACGCACGCGGTGGGAGGTCGACGGCCCGCACTTCGGCGGCTGGGAGGTCTACCACCTCGCCGGCTCGCCCGCGGACCCGGACCGGCTGTACGCGTCGCAGTCCACGTCGTGGTTCGGCCAGCTGATCCAGCGTTCCGACGACGGCGGGAAGACCTGGAACCAGGTCGACCACGAGTTCGTCTACGAGGGCGGGGCGGGCGAGCACCTCTGGTACGACGGAACGCCGAAACCGTGGGAGTTCACGCGGATCTGGCACCTGGAACCGTCGCTGACCGACCCGGACACGGTGTACGCGGGCGCACAGGACGCGGCGCTGTACCGCAGCACCGACGGCGGGAAGAGCTGGCGCGAACTCACCGGGCTGCGCAAGCACACGTCCGGGCCGGGCTGGCAGCCGGGCGCGGGCGGGCTGTGCCTGCACACCATCATCCTCGACCCGGGGAACTCGAAGCGGATGTTCGCCGCGATCTCCGCCGCGGGCGCGTTCCGCAGCGACGACAGCGGCGAAACCTGGCAGCCGATCAACCGCGGCCTGCACTCCGACGGCATCCCGGACCCGGACGCCGAGGTCGGCCACTGCGTGCACCGCATCGCACTGCACCCGTCGCGGCCGGACGTGCTGTTCATGCAGAAACACTGGGACGTGATGCGCTCGGACGACGCGGGCGACAACTGGCGCGAGATCAGCGGCAACCTGCCGAGCGACTTCGGTTTCCCGATCGCGGTGCACCCGCACGAACCGGAAACGGTGTACGTGGTCCCGATCCGCAGCGATTCCGAGCACTATCCGCCGGAGGGCAAGCTGCGCGTGTACCGCAGCCGCACCGGCGGCGGCGAATGGGAACCGCTCACCCACGGCCTGCCGCAAGAAAACTGCTACGTGAACATCCTGCGCGACGCGATGGCCGTCGACTCCCTCGACGAGGCCGGCATCTACTTCGGCACCACCGGCGGCCAGGTCTACGCCTCGAACGACGCGGGCGAAAGCTGGGCCCCGATCGTGCGCGACCTGCCCGCGGTGTGCTCAGTCGAGGTGCAAACCCTGCGATGACCACCGTCGTCCGCGTCAAGCTGCCCACGCACCTGCGCCGCCTGGCGAAGGTCGAGGGAGAGATCCAGCTGCCAGTCGAGGACCCGCCGACGCGGGAAACCCTGCTGGACGCCTTGGAACGCGCGTACCCGCAACTGCGCGGCACGGTCCGCGACACGACCACCGGCAAACGCCGGGCGTTCGTCCGGTTCTTCGCCTGCGAGGAAGACCTGTCGAACACCGCCCCGGACACCGCACTGCCCGCCCCGGTCCTTTCCGGAGCCGAGCCGTTCCTGATCATCGGAGCCATGGCAGGCGGCTGACCACAAACCACCGGCCGAGGGGAAGAACCCCAGGCCTCGGTGCGTCCCGGGGGCGCACCGAGGCCCGGGGCTTTACGCCTGCTGGAACAGATTTCGCCGGGTTCCCTGGCACCAGAGCTGCTTCCGCCGAGGCCGGTCGCCGCCGAGCCGGGCGCGGCGGACCACTCACGCCAGGCCCAGCACGCTGAAGCCCTCGCCCCGAGTACGTCCGCCCGAGCCGGACCCCCGACGCCGAAGTCGCTGCCGCCAGGGCCGTCTTGTTCCAACCCTGGCACGGCGGACCCCTTACGCCAGCACACTGAAGCCCCTCACCCCGAGCCCGAGCGCATCCACCCGAGCCAGACCCCCGCCGCCAGAATCCAGCCGCCCACCCGGGCACGGCAGACCGGTCGAGCCGAGCCCGTCCCGGCAAGCGCCAACGGGTTCTCGCTGGGCATGGGTCCCATGTGGTGTGGGACTACCCCATGCCACATGGGGTAGTCCCACGCACCGAACGCCGCATCGGGGGCGATCCGCAAGAATCAAGGTCGCCTTGCCATTTCGCCAGAAGAGGGAACTCGCCCAGCCCGAACGGTCGATCTCTCCGCTACGACAGGCCCCACGCGGCCGTCCCGCCAAACCCGGCCAGGATCAGTCCCGCACCGGTTTCACCGGATCATGCCCCAGCGACATCAACGCCTGCCGCCACCCCGCATCCCCCGCCACCGGCTCCAGATCATCCCGGCGAGAGGCGTGCACCCGGTCCACCACGTCGCGCATTACCTCGACATCGCTCTCGTTCACATCCGACCGGCGTTTGCCCAGGATCGACAGCACCTGCCGGCCGGTCGCGGGCCCCGCCTGGTCCGGCAGCGGTTCTGTCTCCGTTCCGGCCTCCCGGGTGCGCAGCCAGTCGGCCAGCTCTCGCCAGCTCTCGCGAGGTCATGTTCACCACCCGGTGGAATTCCGTCCACAGGTCGTCGTCCACGTGCGCGGCCACCTCGATCACCTCCCGGAGTCGTCGGTAGCCCGGTTACCCGGACCGCGAGACGGCAAACCCGGCAGCTGCGAGTCCACATAGGACCTTCCCCGAGCGGCGATTCGCGCCAGGGCGGCACATCCTGGCTCCGGCACCCCCGCCCGGACAGCTGACGCGATCGTCCAGTGGTCCTCCCACGACCGGGAAAGGTCGCCGTGTTCGGTGAGTTCCGCCAAGAGCCGGTCGGCCATCAGGCGGCGCAGCGGGAGGCGGATCGCGAGCATGCTGCGCAACAGGATCCGGTTGTGCGCGGCCTCGGCCAGCGCGACGTGGAATTCCGCGTCCGCCTCCAGGAAGCGGTCCCAGTCGGTCGAAGCCGCTGCCATCAGGTCGACCAAATCCGTCAGAACCGCCAGCTCAGCGGCGGTTCGGCGGCGGGCGGCCAAGGCGATGACGGTCGATTCGATCGCTTCCCTGGCCTCGACCAGTTCGCGATACTCCGCCACGTCCGAAGCGCCCAGCTGCCACGGGACGAACCGCGCCGCCGAGGGTTCCAGCACGAACGTTCCGACGCCCTGGCGCGTTTCGACCCAGCCGCGCGCCTGCAGCGTCCGGACTGCTTCCCGGACGGTCAGCATCGACACCCCGGCCGAGGCCGCGAAGTGCCGCAGCGACGGCAGCGCGGCCCCGGGAGGCCATTCGCCGCCGAGGATTTTGCGGGTCATCTCTTCGACCAGCGAATCCACCACGCTCACCCGCCGCACCTTGGCCAGCTCCGGCGGCGGTCCCCTCCGTCCCGAGGTCATCGCGCCAGCGTACGGATTGACGGCACTGTTTCAAACACCTAAATTCAGGCCGGGATGCCCACCGAAACTGACCTGCTCGCCGACCTCCGCGCGAACGTTCGCGGCGAGGTGCACGCCGACGTCCGCCGTCGCGCCGAGTACTCCACCGACGCGTCGAATTACCGTGTCGTACCGCAGGTCGTCGTGCTGCCGAGGGAGACCGAGGACGTTCTCGCGACTCTCGAGATCGCCCGCCGCCACGGTGTTCCGCTGACCAGTCGCGGCGGGGGCACATCGGTCGCGGGCAACGCGATCGGGCCGGGCGTGGTCATCGACTTTTCGCGGCATCTCAACCGCATTGTCGACCTCGACCCGCAGGCACGGACCGCGGTCGTCCAGCCCGGCGTCATCCTCGCTGACCTCCAGCGCGCCGCCGCGCCGCACGGGCTGCGCTTCGGTCCCGACCCGTCCACGCACGCCCGCGCGACGCTCGGCGGCATGATCGGCAACAACGCCTGCGGCCCGCACGCGATCGCCTACGGCCGGACCGCGGACAACGTTCGCGAGTTGAGTGTGGTCGACGGCACCGGACGCCAGTTCACCGCTGGTCCGTCCGACGCGGTGCCAGGCCTCGCCGAGCTGATCGACACCCGGCTCAGCTTGCTGCGCACCGAATTCGGCCGGTTCAGCCGCCAGGTTTCCGGCTACTCGCTCGAGCACCTGCTGCCGGAGAACGGCCGGTCGCTCGCCCGCGCGCTGGTCGGCGCCGAGGGCACCCTGGCGGTCACGCTGGAGGCGACCGTCGACCTGGTCGACATCTCCCCCGCGCGGCTGCTGGTCGTGCTCGGTTACCCGGACATGGCGACGGCTGGCGACGTCGTGCCCGGGCTGCTGCCGCACCGGCCGCTGGCTGTCGAAGGGCTCGATGCGCGACTGGTCGACCTCGTGCGCCACCATCGCGGCAACGTTCCCGCGCTCCCGGACGGTGGCGGCTGGCTGATGATCGAGGTCGGCGGCGAGACCGAAGCCGAGGCCCGGCACAACGCTGAGCGGCTCGTCAAAGATTCCCAAGCGCTCGACCACGTTGTGCTGGCCCAGGGCGCCGAGGCGGCCGCGATGTGGCGGATCCGCGAGGACGGGGCCGGGCTGGCGGGCCGGACTCCGACCGGCGAGCAGGCGTGGCCGGGCTGGGAGGACGCCGCCGTCCCGCCTCAACGGCTCGGCGCGTATCTGCGGGATTTCGACGCTCTCCTGGACGAATACGGCCTCGAGGGGCTCCCGTACGGCCACTTCGGCGACGGCTGCGTGCACGTCCGGCTCGGGCTGCCGCTCGAACGCGACGCGTCGGTGTTCCGCGCGTTCATGACCGCCGCCGCCGATCTGGTCGTCGGCTACGGCGGCTCCTTCTCCGGCGAACACGGCGACGGCCGGGCGCGCGGCGAACTGCTGCCGAAGATGTACTCGGCCGAAACGATCGAGCTGTTCGGCGCGGTCAAAAACCTCTTCGATCCCGACGACCTCCTCAACCCGGGCGTCGTCGTCCGGCCGCACCCGCTCGACGCCGATCTCCGCCGCCCGCAAGCACATCCGCTCCCGGTCGTCGCGGGCGGTTTCTCCTTCTCGCACGACGGCGGGGACTTCACCCGCGCCGTGCACCGCTGCGTCGGAGTCGGGAAATGCCGCGCCGACAACCGGGCGGCCGGCGGCTTCATGTGTCCGTCCTATCTCGCCACTCGCGATGAAAAGGACAGCACGCGCGGCCGCGCCCGGGTGCTGCAGGAGGTCGCGAACGGCTCGCTGGTGTCCGGCTGGTCGGACGACGCGGTGCACGAATCGCTTGACCTTTGCTTGTCCTGCAAGGCCTGCGGCAGCGACTGTCCGGCCGGAGTGGACCTGGCGCAGTACAAATCCGAAGCTCTGCACCGGAAGTACCGGCACAAGATCCGCCCCGTTTCGCATTACACGCTGGGCCGGTTGCCGGATTGGATCCGCCTGCTGCACCGAATCCCGGTGCTCGGTCCGTTCGTCGTCAACGCGCTGATGTCGCTCCGCCCGGTCGAGAAGGTCCTGCTAGCACTGTCCGGAGTAGACACTCGACGCCACGCACCGAGGTTCGCCCGCAGATCGTTCACCCGGTCCCGGCGAAGGATCCGCGAGCAGGGCCCGGAAGTCGTGCTGTGGGCGGATTCCTTTTCGGACGGTATGGACACCGAGGTCGCCGAAGCGGTCGCGGCCGTGCTCGCCGACGCCGGATATCGCGTGCTCGTCCCGCCGCGGCGGCCGTGCTGCGGGCTCACCTGGATCACCACCGGCCAGCTCGACACCGCTCGCCGGAAGCTCCGCGATCTCGTGCACACGCTGCGCCCGTACGCGCGGGCCGGGCTTCCGATCGTCGGCGTCGAACCGTCGTGCACCGCCGTTCTGCGGTCCGATCTGCTGGACCTGTTCCCCGACGATCCGGACGCCGCGACGGTCTCCGCCGCGGTCACGACGCTCGCCGAACTCCTTGCCAAGACGGACGGCTGGCGAGCGCCCGATCTGTCCGGCGTCACAGTGGTCGCGCAGCCGCATTGCCACCATCACTCGGTGATGGGCTTCGAGGCCGATCAGGCTCTGCTCGCGACGACCGGAGCGGAGTTGCGCACTCTCGCCGGGTGCTGCGGTCTGGCCGGCAACTTCGGCATGGAACGCGGCCATTACGACGTTTCCGTTGCAGTGGCGGAGAACGCACTGCTCCCGGCCCTGCGAGACAACCCGGACGCCGTGTTCCTCGCCGACGGTTTCTCCTGCCGCACGCAAGCCGATCAATTGGCCGGAGTGCGCGGCGTCCACTTGGCACAATTGCTGAAGCGACGCTGACGCCCGGGGTCAGTGGTCCCAGAAACCTTGCTTCTCCAGCAAGGAAACCGCACGCTCGCCGCCGTCCGAGAAGTGCTTCTCCACAATGGACCGGGCCCGCGACGCCGACCGGGCGCTGAGTGCGTTCAGGATCTTCCGGTGGTCGTCGTGCGCCTTTTCCGGCCAGTCCTCGTGCGCCTCGTAGAACCCGTGCGTCACCGTTTTCGCCAGGATGCCCAGGATCGACACCAGCCGGCGGGAATCGGCGGCGTAGTTGATCCTGCGGTGGAACTCGAAGTTCAGCCGTTCCTGTTCGCCGCGGTCCACTCCGGACTCCATCCGGTCCGCCAGATCGTGCAACGCCCGCAGGCTTTCCGGCGAAAGATTCTTCGCCGCGCGCTCGGCGGCCAAGCCGGAAACGAGGCCGAACACGCGGTAGTGGTCGCGGATGTCGTCGCGCGTCATCCGCGCCACGAACGCGCCTCGGCGGGCGATGTGCTCCACCACGCCTTCGTGGTCGAGCGTGATCAGGGCCTCGCGAATGGGCAGCTTGCTGATGCCGAGCTCGTCCGCCAGCGCCTCCTGGTCGATCTTCGCCCCGGCGCGCAACTGGCCGGAGAAGACCCGTCGCCGGATCTCGTGCGCGGCCAGCGCTTTCAGGTTCGCCGGACCGCTGCGGCGCAGTCCGGCGCCCGTGGCTTCGGGCATCGCCCCGGCCTCCCCTCTGGCGGATGTTCGAGCAGATAAAGTATTACATAAGCCGCCCTGTTCGAGCCCGCCACCGGCCGCCGTTCACCACGGCCAGATGCTGCGTACAGCTGAACGAACAGCGCCACTAGCCCGCGAGGCACCGGGTAATTCCTGATAAAGTATTCACCCCGACCGCCTCGTCCGAAACCAGATCCGAGGAACCCCATGTCCGCACCGGAAGCCTGGGAGCCCTACGCCGCCACCAGCGAAGAAGTGCTCGAACCCGGCCCGGTCGCCGCGCTGGCGGCGTTGTTCGACAACGGGCTCCCCGCGCCTGGCGAAGGCGACGACCTCCCTCCCCTGTGGCATTGGGTGGCTCTCCCCCGCTGGCCGGTGTCGTCACGCCTCGGCCTGGACGGCCATCCCGTGCGCGGCGGGTTCCTGCCCCCGGTCGACCTGCCGCGGCGGATGTTCGCCGGGGGCGAGGTCGTGGTGCACCGCGCGCCGAAGGTCGGCGAGACCGTTCGCCGAAAATCCATTGTGGACTCGGTCACCGAAAAGTCCGGCCGTTCCGGGAAATTGGCGATCGTCCGGGTGCGCACGGAACTGTCCGGAGTGGACGGAACGCTGTACGTCGAGGAACGTCAGGACATGCTCTACCGCGAGGCCGGACCGCCCGCCGCGCCCGCGGTACCGGAAACCGCCGCCGCGCTCGAACCGGTGGGCTCGCCGTTCCGCCGCACCGACGGGCAGAGCTGGGAGTTCGTCACCGATCCGACGCTGCTGATGCGGTTCTCCGCGGCCACCGCGAACGCGCACCGCATCCACTACGACTGGCCGTATGCCACGAGGGTCGAGGGCTATCCCGGCCTCGTCGTGCACGGGCCGTTGATGTCACTCGCCCTCGCCGAGGTGCTGCGCCTCGACTCCCCCGCCTCGCGGGTGCGCCGGATCAGCCATCGCAGCCAGGCGCCGCTGTTCTGCGGACAGCCCGCGCAACTGCGGGCGAGCCCCGGCGCCCGTTCGGTCACGCTCGACCTGCTCGGCCCGTCCGGCCTGAGCACCAGCCTCGCCGTCGAACTGTCCGGAGAAGGCGCGTGATCTGGCGGCAGTGTCCGAAGCAATGGCAAGGTGACGCAGGTGTTCCGGACGACGGAGGGAAGCTGAATGAGCCGCTACGCGCAGTTCGAGAACCTGCGGGTCGACGGACCGGACGAGGACGGCGTCATCGAACTCGTCCTGGACGCGCCGCACCTCAACGCGGTCAGCGAGGACGCGCACGGCGAACTCGCCGACATCTGGCGCGAATTCGACCGCGACCCCGAGGTCAAGGCCGTCCTGCTGCGCGGCGAGGGCAAGGGGTTCTCCGCGGGCGGGTCATTCGACCTGGTCGAGAAGCTGGCGAACGACTTCGAGGCCCGTTCGCGCACCATGCGCGAGGCCCGCGACCTCGTCTACAACGTCATCGACTGCGCCAAGCCGACCGTCTCCGCGATCCACGGCCCGGCTGTCGGCGCGGGCCTGGTCGCCGGGCTGCTCTCGGACATCTCCGTGGCCGCCGCGAACGCCAAGATCATCGACGGCCACACCCGCCTCGGCGTCGCGGCGGGCGACCACGCGGCGGTGTGCTGGCCGCTGCTGTGCGGGATGGCGAAGGCCAAGTACTACCTGATGACCTGCCGTCCGATGACCGGAGCCGAGGCCGAGCGGATCGGGCTGGTGTCGCTGTGTGTCGAGGAGGAGGCCGGGCTGCTGCCGACCGCGCGGGAGATCGCGCACGAGCTGGCGAACGGCGCGCCGAACGCGATCCGCTGGACGAAGCAGAGCCTCAACCTCTGGTACCGGCAGCTCGCGGGCGCGATCTTCGACTCCTCGCTGGCGCTGGAGTTCTACGGTTTCGCCGGTCCTGAGGTCCGCGAAGGGCTCGCTTCGCATCGCGAGCGGCGGAAGCCGGACTTCACCCGCGTGCACGACCGGGAAAACTGACCAAGCAGAGGCGGTCCGCGGGGAAACCTTTCACTGCGGACCGTGCGTCAGCGGCAGATTGAACGAATACCGCGACGCCCGGTAAACGTGCCAGCCGAACTCGACCACCCGGCCCGTTTCGTCGTACGTCGTGCGCTGCATCGTCAGCAACGCCGCGCCGGGCGATTCGTCCAGCAGCGCCGCGTCCTCCTCGGTCGCCAGCCGCGCGCCGATGCTCTGCTGCGCCGAATGCAGCCGGATCCCCGCCTGCCGCAGCAGCTGATAGAGCCCCTGCGAGCGCAATTCGTCGTCGTCGACGTCGAGAACGCCGTCCGGGAGGCAGTTGTTCATGACCGCCAGCGGTTCGCCTCCCGTGCAGCGGATCCGCTTCAACCGGCGCACTCGCTTCAGCTCGGGAGCCTCCAGCACAGCGGCGGCCTCGGCATCGGCCGGTTCGACGCGGTTGACCAGCACCTGCGACGACGGCGTCTCGCCCAGTCCGGCGAGGTCGTCGAACAGGCTGCTCAGGCGCAGCGGCCGGGCGACTTTCGTGCGCACCACCTGGGTGCCGACGCCGCGTTTGCGCACCAGCAAACCCTGGTTCACCAGCGACTGAATCGCCTGCCGCACGGTCGGCCTCGACAGCCGCAGCCCCGCCGCGAGGTCGAGTTCGTTCGCGAGCCGGGAGCCCGCGGGGAGGCGGCCGTCGTCGATCGCGGCGTGCAATTGGCGCGCGACCTGGAAGTACAGCGGCTCGGGGCTCGCCGGGTCCACCGCGATCCCGCGGACCGGGTCCCAGGCCGGACTGGTGCTCATCGCCGAAGCCTACCGTGCGTATGTCCATATGTCTTGACAAAGTCCTCGGCCACGGGGCACGGTCGGGGCACAGCCTGCGAGGAGGACGCGATGACCACGGGGTTCGACCTCGTCACGATGGGCCGGATCGGGGTGGACCTCTACCCGCTGCAGACCGGCGTCGGACTGGAGGACGTCACCTCGTTCGGCAAATACCTCGGCGGCAGCGCGACCAACGTCGCGGTCGCCGCCGCCCGGTACGGCCGGCGCAGCGCGGTGATCACGAAGACCGGCGACGACCCGTTCGGCCGGTTCCTGCGCCGCGCGCTCGCCGGGTACGGCGTGGCCGACCGGTACGTCGGCACCTCGCCGCGACTGCCGACGCCGGTGACGTTCTGCGAAGTCTTCCCACCCGACGATTTCCCGCTCTACTTCTACCGTTTCCCCAAGGCACCGGACCTCGACATCACGGTCGACGACCTGGATCTCGACGCGATCCGCTCGGCGAAAGTCTTCTGGGCGACAGTGACCGGCCTGTCGCAGGAACCGAGCCGCTCGGCCACGCTCGCCGCGCTGGAAGCCCGTGGCCGCAAGGGAATCACCGTGCTCGACCTCGATTACCGGCCGATGTTCTGGGAGTCCCGCGAGCAGGCGCGCGAATGGGTCGGCAAGGCGCTGGAACACGCGACGGTCGCGGTCGGCAACCTCGACGAATGCGACACCGCGGTGGCGCTGCGCGAACCTCGGGCAGCGGCGAAAGCGTTACGGGACAAGGGTATCTCGCTCGCGGTGGTGAAGCAGGGACCGAAGGGCGTGCTCGCGGTGGACGACACCGGCGAGGCAGAGGTGCCGCCGGTTCCGGTGGAGGTGGTCAACGGCCTCGGCGCGGGCGACGCGTTCGGCGGCGCGTTGGTGCACGGACTGCTGTCCGGCTGGGACATCGAGCGGATCATGCGCTTCGCGAACGCCGCGGGCGCGCACGTCGCCGGGGAACTCGCCTGCTCGGACGCGATGCCCACGGAGGACCAGGTACTGCGCAGGCTCGGAGGGACGGAATGAATACCGTCGAGCGGATCGTCGCCAAACGGGTGCACGATCCGGACGCGATCGCCGAGGCGGCCGCTGCGCGGATACGCGCGAAATCGCCGTTCAACGACAAGGGCGCGGCGATGATCATCGCGGCCGATCATCCCGCGCGCGGCGCGAACGCGGTCGGCGCGGATCCCCTGGCGATGGCCGATCGCGGCGAGTTGCTGGACCGGCTCTGTCTCGCGCTGGAACGCCCGGGCGTCACCGGGGTGCTCGCGACCCCGGACGTGATCGACGACCTGCTGCTGCTCGGCGTGCTGGACGGCAAGACCGTGCTCGGGTCGATGAACCGCACCGGGCTGGCCGGGTCGAGCTTCGAGATCGACGACCGGTTCGCCTGCTACGACGCGGAAACCATCGCCCGGATGCGGTTCGACGGCGGGAAGATGCTCACCCGGATCTGCCTGGACGACCCGGCGACGCCGAGCGTCCTGGAGAACACCGCGAAGGCCATCGACTCGCTCGCCGACCGGAAGCTGCTCGCGATGGTCGAACCGTTCCTGTCCGGATGGATCGACGGGAACATCAAGAACGACCTCTCCCCCGAGGCGGTCATCCGGTCCATCACGATCGCGTCCGGACTCGGCCGATCGTCGGCCTACACCTGGCTGAAGCTGCCGGTGGTCGCCGAGATGGAGCGGGTCCTGGCCGCCTCCACGCTGCCCGCGGTGCTGCTCGGCGGCGAGGTGACCGACCCGGACGCGGCGTTCGCGTCCTGGCGGGAGGCGCTCGCGCTGCCGACGGTGCAGGGTTTGGTGGTCGGACGCTCGCTGCTCTATCCGCACGACGGCGACGTGGCCAAGGCAGTCGATACGGCGGTGGGGTTGTTGTGAACCAGTTCAGCCTTGTCATCACTCCCGAATCGGCCGGATGGGGTTACTCCGGCCTGCGCGTGCTGGAACTCGACGGCACCGAGACTTTCTCCACCGGCGACGCGGAAACGCTCGTGCTCCCGTTGTCCGGCAGCTGCACGGTGTCGGTCGACGACGAGACGTTCGAGCTGACCGGTCGTACCGGCGTGTTCGACGCGGTCACCGATTTCGCTTACCTGCCAAGGGATGCCGAAGCAACGGTCACGGGTCAAGGCCGATTCGCACTGCCGTCGGCGAAAACCTCGAAGCGGTTGCCCGCGCGATACGGCCCGGCAAAGGGCGTGCCTACTGAGCTGCGCGGCGCGGGAAATTGCAGCCGCCAGGTCAACAACTACTGCCTCCCGCACACCTTCGACGCCGACCAGCTGCTCGTCTGCGAAGTCCTCACCCCGGGCGGGAACTGGTCGTCCTACCCGCCGCACAAGCACGACGAGGCGCGCGAGAGCGAAAGCGAGCTCGAGGAGATCTACTACTTCGAGGTCGCCGGCGGCGGCATGGGCTACCAGCGGGTCTACGGCACTCCGGAGCGTCCGATCGACATCCTGGAAGAGGTCCGCAGCGGCGACGTCGTGCTGATTCCGCACGGCTGGCACGGTCCCTCGATGGCCGCGCCTGGCTACGACCTGTACTACCTGAACGTGATGGCCGGTCCCGGACCCGAACGGGCGTGGCTGATCTGCGACGACCCCGCGCACGCGTGGGTGCGCCAGACCTGGGAATCCCAGGACGTCGATCCCCGGCTGCCGTTCGGAGGCGCACGATGAGGCTGACCACCGCGCAAGCCCTCGTGCGCTTCCTGGCCAGCCAATACTCCGAGCGCGACGGCGTCGAACACCGGCTGATCCCGGGCTGCTTCGGGATTTTCGGGCACGGCAACGTCGCCGGGCTCGGCCAGGCCCTGCTGCAGGCCGCGCACACCGGCGAGTTCCCGTACTACCTCGCCCGCAACGAGCAGGGCCAGGTGCACGCCGCGACCGCGTTCGCGAAAATGCGCAACCGGCTCCAGACGTTCGCCTGCACCGCGTCCACCGGTCCCGGCTCCACGAACATGATCACCGGAGCCGCGCTGGCCACCACGAACCGGCTTCCCGTCCTCCTGCTGCCGAGCGATGTTTTCGCCGGCCGGGGCCCGGATCCCGTGTTGCAGCAACTGGAAGACGCGCGCTACGGCGACGTCTCGGTGAACGACGCCTTCCGCCCGGTGTCGAAGTACTTCGACCGGATCACCCGGCCCGAACAGCTGATCCCGGCCGCCCTCGCCGCGATGCGCGTGCTGACCGATCCGGTGGAAACCGGTGCCGTCACGCTCGCGCTGCCGCAAGACGTGCAGGCCGAAGCCTGCGATTGGCCCGACGACTTCTTCCGCCGCCGAGTCTGGCACGTCGACCGTCCAGTGCCTGCTCCCGAAGCCTTGGCCCGTGCCGCGGAGCTGCTGCGTTCGGCGAAAGCACCGCTGATCGTCGCGGGCGGCGGCGTTGTGTACTCCGAGGCTTGGCCGGAGCTGCGCGCTTTTGCCTCGGCTACCGGCATCCCCGTCGCCGACACACATGCGGGCAAGGGGGCGGTGCCGTGGGATCACCCGTGCGCGGTCGGCGGTCTCGGCTCCACCGGCACGGCCGCCGCGAACGCCCTGGCCGCGGAAGCCGACGTCGTGCTGGGAATCGGCACCCGGTACAGCGACTTCACCACCGCTTCGCACACCGTCTTCGGCAATCCGGACGTGCGGTTCGTGAACCTCAACGTCGCCCGGTTCGACGCCGCGAAACACTCCGCCGAGACGGTGGTCGCCGACGCCCGGCGCGGATTGGAAGCCTTGTCGGCCGCACTGTCCGGTTGGCACGTTTCTGACGCCTATCGCGCGCGGGCCCGGCAACTCGCCGACGACTGGAACCGCACCGCCGACACCTGCTTCGACCTCGGTCACGCTCCCCTGCCCGCGCAAACCGAGATCCTCGGTGCGCTGAACCGCTCGCTCGACGACAGCGACGTCGTGATCAACGCCGCCGGTTCCATGCCCGGCGACCTGCAGATGCTGTGGCGGGCGAGAGATCCCAAGGCGTACCACGTGGAATACGCCTACTCCTGCATGGGATACGAGATCGCCGCGGGCGTCGGGGTGAAGCTGGCCGCGCCGGACCGCGAGGTCGTGGTGCTGGTCGGCGACGGCTCGTATCTGATGATGGCGCAGGAAATCGTCACGCTGATCGCCGAACGGCTCAAGGTGATCATCGTGCTGGTGCAGAACCACGGGTTCGCTTCGATCGGGTCGCTGTCGGAATCACTGGGCTCACAACGGTTCGGTACGTCTTATCGGTATCGCGCCGACAACGGCTTGCTGGAGGGCGACGTCCTGCCGGTCGATCTCGCGGCGAATGCGGCGAGCCTCGGCGCGACTGTGCTGCGCGCGTCCACTGTGGACGAGTTCCGGGCGGCGTTGAAGCAGGCCAAGGCGAATTCGGCGACGACAGTGGTGCACGTGGAGACGGATCCGCTCGCACCCAACCCGCCGGGCTCGGCGTGGTGGGAAGTACCGGTGAGCGAAGTGTCCGATTTGGACTCGACGAGCGCGGCTTACGAGACTTACGCGGAAGAGAAACGGAACCAACGCCACTACCTCTGACGCTTCGGCCCACACCGAACCATTCCCGGGTCACCCTTGTCTCGTGACCGCAACGACCTCCGCACGCAGGCAACGACTGGCCCTGATCGCACTGTGCCTGCCGTTCTTCATCGTCCAGCTCGACGCGACCGTGGTGAACGTCGCCGTCGAGGCGATCCGGCGCGACCTCGGCGGCGGCCTGGGCGGTGAACAATGGGTGATCGCGAGCTACACCATCGCGCTGGCCGCGGGCATGCTCACCGCGGGCTCGCTCGGCGACCGCTACGGCTCGCGGCGGGTGTGCGTGCTGGGGACCGTCGTGTTCGGGGTCGGGTCCGCGCTGTGCTCGCTGGCCCCGACCATCTCGGTGCTGATCCTCTCGCGGACCCTGCAAGGCGTCGGCGCGGCCGCGTTGCTGCCGTGCTCGCTCGCGCTGATCGTCCGGCAGTTCCCGGAACCGCGAGCGCGGGCGCACGCGCTCGGCCTGTGGGGCGGCATCGCGGCTATCGGCCTCGCGACCGGCCCGGTGGCGGGCGGCGTGCTCATCGCGCTGGTCGACTGGCGCGCGATCTTCTGGGTCAACGTCCCGGTAGCCGCGCTCGCCATCGCGCTGACCTGCCGTTATGTCGTCGAGTCGCCGGGGCGGAACCGCCGCCTCGATCCGTACGGGCTCGTCCTCGGCACTGTCGCCCTGTCCGCGCTCGCCGGCGGGCTGATCCAGGTCGGCCGGTCCGGCTGGGCAGTGCCGCTGATCGTCGTCGGCCTGCTGACCGGACTCGCGTTCCTCCTGGTCGAGCGCCGCCGGCGCGATCCGATGCTGCCGTTGGCGATCTTCTCGTCCCGCCCGTTCTCCGCCGCGAGCACCGCCGGGCTGCTCTTCAATTTCTGCCTCTACGGCACCCTGCTCTGCCTGTCGCTGTTCCTCCAAGGCCCGCTCCACCAGTCCGCCTACGCGACCGGCATGCTTACGCTCCCGCTCACCGTCGCGATCGGCATCGGAGTCACCGCCAGCGGACGGCTCACCGCGCGTTTCGGCCCTCGCGTCCCGATGCTGACCGGCTTCAGCCTCGCCGGTCTCGGTGCGGTCCTGCTGGTCACGGCTGATTCGGTGCCGATGGCGGTGGCGGGCGGCGTGGTGCTGTGCTGCTGCTCGATCGCGATGCCCGCGATGACGTCGGTCGCGATGTCGACGCCGCCCGAGGAGCACACCGGGCTCGCCAGCGGAGTCCTGAACACCGCCCGGCAGACCGGCGGCGCGCTGGGCACCGCGGTGCTCGGCACCCTGCTCACCGCGGGCTCGACGATGTCGATGAGCGTCCCGATGACCGTGGTCGCCCTCGGCTACGCGGCGGCGGTCGGCTGCACACTGCTGGCGACCCGGCGACGGGAACTGGCCGCCGCTCGCTAACCCGGCAGGAACCGCGCCCGCAGATCCGGCCGCAGAAACGCCGCCGGGGAAGCGATCGACAGGCCGCCGTCCACCGGCAACACCACTCCCGTCACGAACGAGGCCCGGTCGGACGCCAGGAACTCGACCGCGTCCGCCACCTCGCGCGGAGTTCCGGTGCGGCCCAGCGGATAGCCCTCGGTCACTCCTGGCAGGCCGGTCGCGCCGATCATCCCCGGCGCGACCGCGTTCACCCGGATGCCGCGCGGTCCGTACTCGAGCGCCAACTGCCGCACCAAACCGTCCACTCCGGACTTCGCCGCCGCGTAACCCGGCAGCCCGGGGGCGGCGAGGAACCCGTTCACCGACGTCACCGCGACGATCGACCCGCCGGGCGGCATCACCCGCAACGCCGCGCGAGCCGGGTAGAACGCCGCGTCCAGAGTGTTGGAGATCGCGGAGTGCCACTGGGCGTCGGTGGTGTCGACGGCCGCCGCGACGGGCTGTGCGGCGGCGGCCAGAACCAGGACATCCACCGCTCCGGCGTGCTGGACAATCGCGTCCGCGCCGTCCGAAGTGGACGCATCGGCGACCACGAAATCCGCGTACGCCGGGTGGTTCGCCGCCGCCAAGCCCGCGCCGATCACGCGGTCCCCAGCGAATGCCTCGGCAATGGCGATCCCGATGGCCGAACCGCCGCCAATGACGACTATTGACCGGCTCACCACGCCAGCTCTTCGAGGATCTCGTTCAGCGCCTTCCCGGTCACGGCATCCAACGGACGGGCTGGCAGCCGCACAGTCGCCGAAGCGATGATTCCCCGCCGCACCAGGATTTCCTTGTGCACGGCCCACGCCTGCCCCGGCCGAACGCCCAGGTGGATCAGCGGGAGCAGCCGCGCGAACCCGGCGCGCGCGTCGGACCGGCGTCCGGCAGCGAGATCGTCCAGGACCACTCGCAGCACATCGGTGAACTCGCAAGCGGGCATGGTCCCGACGGCGCCGTTGTCGTACTCCTCGATCAGCGCCTGCGCGTTCTGCCCGCCCAGCACGGCGATCCCGAAATCGCGCACCGCGGCGACCTTGACCGGCGTCGGCGGCGACTCGACCTTGATCGACGTGATGCCCTCGACCCCGGCCAGCGCGGCCACCGCCGCCGGATCGATCGACACTCCGGTGACGCCGGGCGCGTCCTGGATCATCACCGGCAGGTCGGCCTGGGCGGCGATCTCGGAGAAGAATTCCACGACCTGACCAGGGCCGGGCTTCACCAGGAACGGCGGCAGGACCATGATCTGGTCGGACCCGCCGTCCGCGGCGAGTCGCGCCTGTTCCAGCGCGGGAGCGATCCCGGTCCCGTTCACCCCGGCGACGACCGGCACCTCCGGACCGGTCACGGCACGCACCTCGCGCAGGATCACTTCCCGCTCCGCGGCGGACAGAGCGAACCCCTCGCTGGCCATGCCGAAGACGGCGACCCCGTCAGCGCCCGCCGACAGCTCGAACTCGACCAGCGAGCGGAGCGACGGCACATCGAGCGATCCGTCCGGGGCGAACGGGGTGGCCAGGATGGGAATGAGCCCGATCGGCGGGTTCGACACAGCGTCAGTTCTCCTTCGCGAGCGTAGCGACCAAATCAGCATCGACGTCGATGCCCAGCCCTGGCCCGGACGGCACCGCGAAGCCGGTCGGGCCCGCGGTCAACGGGGTGCGCAGGATGCTTTGCGCCACCGGAATCGTGTCGGGCTGGTACTCGAAGTACGGGGTGTCCGCACTCGCCGCGGACACGTGGATCCCGGCCGCCAGTGAGATCCCGAGGCCGACGGAATGGTGACAGACAACAGGAACGTGACAAGCCGAAGCAAGCTCCACAATGGACATAGCCTCGGTGATGCCCGTGCGCGCGACGTCCGGCTGAGCCAGCCGCAGCGCGCGGCGGCCTAGCCAGTCGGCGAATTCGTACCGGTTGCGCATCGCCTCGCCGACCGCGACCGGGGTCGTGATTCGCGAGGCAAGTTCGCGGTGCCCGTCGACATCCTCGGGCACCAGCGGCGCTTCGAAGAACAACGCGCCCCGGCGGTCCAGTTCGCGACCCAGCTCGACGGCCTCGCCGATCCGGTACGCCCAGTGCGCGTCGAGCGCGATCTTCATCTCCGGCGCGGCCGCGGCGACCGCGTCGAAGGTCGCCAGGTCGGTTTCGATTCCCTTGCCAGCAGCCAGCTTTACCCTCGTCGCACCCTGACGCGCCCAGTCCGCGGCGAGGGCGGCGCGTTCCTCGTCGGTGGAGCGGGCGAGGCCGGAGATGTACACCTCGACGTGGTCGCGGTGCGCGCCGCCGAGCAGTTGCGCGACCGATTGCCCGGTCAGTTTGCCGTAGAGGTCCCACAGCGCGATGTCGACGGCGGCCAGTGCGTCGGCCTGGTGTCCGACGAGGTGGCCGCGTTCCCGCATCAGGTCGCGCAGTCCGTGCCAGAGCGGGCGCGGCCCGGTCAGCTCACGGCCGCGCAGCCAACCGGCGAGGAGCCGGTCGACGATCGTCGCGACGACCTCCGGGCCGACGGGAGCGAGCGCCTCGCCCCAGCCGGTCGTGCCGTCGTCCGCGGTGATCTTCACCAGCATCGTCTCGAACCGGCCGGAGTAGAGGCTGCGCCACGGCTCGCGCACCACGTAACCCTGGTCCGCGCCCAGTTCGCTGCCGTCCTCGAGCGCACCGAGATATGCCCGCCGACCAGCGGGTTTGAGCACGTAGGTCGTGACGTCGGCAATGCGCATGCAGCCCTCCAACACCAGGATTCAGGAAGTCAGCTCCAACTTTTGCATGTCACTTGCGAAATATGCAACTACTATCCATACTCGGGACCATGGTTTCCGAGACCGGTGGCAATCAGAGCGTCGAGCGAGCCTCGGCGGTGCTTCGCGCCTTCACACCCGGCCGCCCCGCGCTGCGCGTGTCCGATGTGGCAGCGGAGGTCGGGCTGGGTGTATCCACCACCTCACGCCTGCTCGCGACGCTCGAAGCGGCCGAGCTGGTGCAACGCGATCCGGTGAGCCAGCTGTACGAGCTGGGCCCGGCGGTGCTGACCATGGCGGGCATCGCGCTCAACAACGATCCGATCTACCGGCAGGCCCGCCCGGTCGCCCAGCGGCTGGCCTGGGAACTCGGGCTGGGCGCGAACGTCGCGGTGCGCCGCGGCTCGTCGCTGTTCTACCTGCTGAACGTCGAAGGCCAGCTGGCCCAGAAGTCGTTTTCCCTGATGGGGCAGCTCAATCCGCTGCACGCCACCGGCATGGGCAAGAGCCTGCTGCTCGACACCACCGCCAAGCAGCGCGCCGAACTGCTCGGCGCCGAACCGCTGCCCGGGTTCACCTCGCACACCCACACCACCCTCGACGCCCTCGGCACCGACCTGACCGCAGCTGCCGGGCGCGGCTACACCACCGAGATCGAGGAACTCGCGCTGGGCCGGGCCTGCATCGCCGCGCCGGTGCGCGACCACACCGGCGAGATCGCCGCCGCGATTTCGCTGTCCGGCGCGCTTTCCGCCATCGCGCTGGACGAACGCGAGGCCGAACTCGGCGCGCTCATCGTCGAAGCGGCCGACACGGTCAGCATCGGGCTCGGCTACCTCGGCCCGGCCCACACTCCCTCCCCCGTCCGTCCGTGAAGGGCTCCTTGGGGGAATCTGATTCCCCCAAGGAGCCCTTCACGGAACGGTCCCGCCGACAGACAACGAGGTCCGTCATGTCCGAACAGACGCTGGGAACTTCGGCTCCGGCAACGGTTTCGCCGCGCAAGGTCGTGTTCGCCGCCGGTGCCGGCCACTTCGTGGAGTGGTTCGACGTCGGCCTCTACGGCACGCTGTCGGCCTTCATCGCCGACAACTTCTTCGCGGACGGCGACGCCACCGCCGCACTGCTGTAGACGTTCGCGGTGTTCGCCGCCGGGTTCGTGATCCGGCCGCTGGGCGGGCTGTTCTTCGGCCCGCTAGCCGACCGCATCGGCAGGCAGCGAGTGCTCGCGATCGTCGTGCTGGCGACGTCGCTGTCGACGTTCGCCATCGGCGTGCTCCCGACGCATCAGGCGGTCGGCACCCTCGCGCCGCTGCTGCTCGTGCTCGCCCGGCTGGTGCAGGGCTTCGCCGCGGGCGGCGAGACGTCCAGCGCGGTCACCGTTCTCTACGAATTCGCGCCGCCGAACCGTCGCGGCTACTACACGAGTTTCTCCAACACATTCGGTTTCGCCGCCTTCGTTGTCGGCTCCGGGCTCGCGCTGCTGCTCACCGCGACGCTCGGCGACGCGACGATGTCCGCGTGGGGCTGGCGGTTGCCGTTCCTGCTGGCCCTTCCGCTCGGCCTGGCCGGGCTGTACCTGCGAACACGGCTCACGGACACGCCGGAGTTCCACGATCTCGAACGCACCGGCCAGGTCGCCGAAAGCCCGCTGCGCGACTCCTTCCGCACCGGCGGCCGAGCGATGCTGGTGCTCGCCGGACTCGTCGTGGTCAAGGGTGTCGCGCACTGGACGCTGCAGACGTTCATGCCGAGTTATCTGCAGAAAACGCTGCACTTCTCGAAAATCGAATCGTTCGTCGCGGCCACGGTGTGTTTGGCCGTCGTAGCCGCGGCGGTTCCGGTCGCCGGTGCGCTGTCCGACCGGATCGGACGCAAACCGCTGCTCATCGCGAGCACTGCCGGGTTCGTCGTGCTGACCTGGCCCGCGCTTGTGCTGATGTCGCTGGGAAACCCGGTGCTCGCCGTCGTCGGGATGGTGGTTCTAGGTCTGCTGATCGCCGCTTACGACGGTGCCGCGGGCGCGGCGATGGCCGAATTGTTCCCGCCGCGCATCCGTTCCGGCGCGATCGCGATTCCGTACAACATCGCGGTTTCGCTTTTCGGCGGCACCGCGCCGTACATCGCGACCTGGCTCGTCGCCGCGACCGGCTACAAGCTCTCCCCGGCCTTCTACATCATGCTGGCCGCCGTGATCACGCTCGTGACGGTGCTGCGCGGGATCCGCGAAACCGCCGGACCCCGCGCCCGCTGAACCTCAGGGCACGAGCAGGGTCGCCCGGTGCACCAGCCATTCCAGCGGACCGCGCCGCCGCCACTGCCGCCACGCCGCCGACGCGGCCAGCATCACCGCGACCACCGTCACCAGGAACACGAAGGAATACGGCTTCGGCACCAGCTTCAAGACCGCGAAATGTGCCGCATACCAGGTAAAAGCCATTCCGCCGGCGGCCGCGAGCGGCCATAGCGCGCGACGGCCGAGCGGCCGGTCCAAGGCGATCAGCAGCCCGCCGAGCAACACCATCGCGACGCCGATCATGAGCACGATGCCGAGCGGGCTGGTGGCATACAGCGATCCGTCCGGCGGCATCGCCAGCAGCACCTGCCACGGCATCCCAGGCGGCGGAGTCGTCGCGATCGCCTCGGCTCCGCCCAGCGGATAGGTGGCGATCCACGAAGCCAGGATCGACCCGGCGGCGAGCACGAACCCGGTGTACAGCAACCGCATCCGGACCTGGTGCGCGCGAAGGTCGAGGCGGCCGATCGCCATTCCCGCCAATGCCAGAGGCAGGCCGTACGCGACCTGGAAACCGCCGCCGAACAGCACCATCCCCTTGAAGAACTCGCCCCACTGCTCGGGATGCCCGAAGATCGCGAGCCCGCTCGCCGTTTCGGACCCGGACATCATCCAGTCGGAATGGGCGTTGAGCACCCAGAACGCGTAAAGCGTCATCGCGGGGACGGCGATTCCGGAGAGAATGAACAGCGTCCGTGCGCGCAGCCGGGTCAGCGGCAGCAGAAGCAGCAGGAGCACCGCGTAGTACTCGATCACCGACATGCCGTACTCGTCGATCGCCAGGCTGAGCAGGAACAACACCACCGCCCGGACCGCGAGCCTGCCGCGGGCGCGCCACTTCTCGTTCCCCTCGTACGGGGTCGCGCCGCCGGTCATCAACGCCGCGGACAGCCCGAACAGCAGCACGAACAGGCTCATCGCCCGGGACGACGTCTGCACGTTCAGCCACGTCAGGAACCCAGGGGCCGCCTGGGGCGGGCCGCCGTGCAGCCAGCCGCTCGCGAAGAAATGCTCGATGAACACCCCGACGATCGCCAGCGCCCGGACCGCGTCCACGCCCAGCAACCGTCCCTTCGGCACCCGCGTTTCCGCCGGGTCCCGCACCGTTTCCGTCCTCATCGGACTCCTCCCTGGTCGATTCCCCGCCAAGGTAGGAACCGCGGATCACCGGCCGCCGGGAATCGCGTTGCGGTGGCCCGGAGGAAACCCATCGGTTGGGTAACAGCGCACCCTGAGCAGCGCGCGGACGGCAAAATGGCTACTGTGCGAAGCATGCGGAGGACGGCGGTCGCGGTGTTCGCGGTGCTGTCGCTCACTGCTTGCTCCGATGTGGACGGTGTGCGCGTCGCCGGGCCGGCTCCGCCAGCGGCGGCAGCCCCGGCACCGGCGAACAACCCGCGCGGCCCGACCGTGGACGCGGTCGCTCTCCTGCGCGCGGATCCGACGGTCAGTGCCAGGACGAAGGCGGCGTTGCGACCGTGTCCGTACGGTCCGAGCGCCGGGTCGTATCCCGTCAGCACCGCCTACCACGAGCTGACCGGCGAGGTCGACGTCGTGGTGAACGTCTATCCGTGCGGCGCGGTCGGTGCCCCGGGCACTGGCAGCAGCGGCGCGACCGGTGTGCCGGTCAGCGCGTATCTCGGCGGCTACGTCTACGCCATCGGCGGGAAACAGCTGTTCAGGCTGGAGAACTCCGGTGCCATGCTGACCGTGCTCGACGGACAGCTGGCCACGATGTCGGCGACCGGCCCGAACAACGGGGTGGCCCGCTACCGCTGGACCGGCACCGGTTTTTCGCCGGAATGAGAGGGACATGACGCAGGTACTGCTCGTCGAGGACGACGACGTGATCCGGGAAGCGACGCAGCTCGCGCTCGAACGCGCCGGGTTCCGGGTCGCGACGGCCGCGGACGGGCTCGCCGGGCTCGACCAGTTCCGCGCGCAGCCGCCGGACGTGGCGTTGCTCGACGTGATGCTGCCCGGGCTCAACGGCGTCAGCCTGTGCCGGCGGATCCGCGAGGAAAGCCGGACGCCGGTGCTGATGGTCTCCGCCCGCGACGATTCGGTCGACGTCGTGCTCGGCCTCGAAGCCGGTGCCGACGACTACGTCACGAAGCCGTTCGACACCGCGGTGCTGATCGCGCGGATCCAGGCGGTGCTGCGGCGAAGCGGCTGGTCCGGGCCCGAGGAGGACGCGTTCGTCCGCTTCGGCGACCTCGAAATCGACCGCGCCGGGCTCGACGTGCGCCGGGCCGGTCAGCCGGTGGACCTGACCCCCACCGAACTGCGGCTGCTGCTGCGTTTCGCCGAATCGCCCGGGACTGTGCTCAGCCGGGACACGCTGCTGGCCAGCGTCTGGGATTACGCGTGGGGCGGCGATACGCGAGTGGTCGACGTCCACGTGCAACGGCTGCGCGTGAAAATCGGCCAGGAACGGCTGCAGACCGTGCGGGGCTTCGGCTACAAGCTCCGCGCCGAGCCGTGAAACTCTTCCCGGCCACGCTGCGGTGGCGGCTGACCGCGGCGGTGACCCTCGTGTCGGCCGCCGTCGCGCTGACGCTGAGTTTGTTGGTGCACCAGCAATTCGCGCGCACGCAAGCCGAGCAGGCACGGCATGCGCAGGACGAATGGATCCAGCTGCTTCTGCGCAATCCTGGTGTCGACGGCCAATTCGACGATCCGACGCTGCCCGCGCCCCTGCGCGACGCCGTCCGCGGCGGCAACCGAGCGACCTATTTGGACGGACCGGTTTTGTGGGCAGCGGCCGAAACCGGTGGTCACGTCGTCTCGGTGCGGACCAGTTATGCCTCGCAAACGCAAGCACTGGCCACTTTGGACCGGGAATTGCTGGCGGGTTCCGCTGTCGTGACCGTCGCCGGGGCGCTGCTGGGCGTCGTGCTCGGCGCCGGGATGGCACGTCGGCTCCGGCGGGCCGCCGATGCCGCCCGGGACGTCGCGAACGGCGCTCCAGCCAGGGTGCGCGACGCGATCGGGCCGCGGCCGCGCGACGAAGCAGCCGATCTCGCCCAGGCGGTCGACGCGATGGCGGACGCGTTGCAGGCGCGATTGGCCGCGGAACAACGGGTCACCGCGGACATCGCCCACGAACTGCGAACCCCCGTGACCGGCCTGGTGACCGCCGCTGAACTGCTGCCACCCGGACGTCCGGCCGAACTGGTCCGCGACCGAGTCGCCGCGCTGCGATCGCTGGTGGAGGACGTACTGGAGGTGGCTCGCTTGGACACCGCCGCCGAGCGCGCGGACCTGGCGGAGATCGACCTGGCGGAGTTCGTGCGGCGCCGAGTGCCGGACGCGGTGGCTCCTCGAGCGGTCCAAGTGCGGACGGATCCCCGGCGGCTGGAACGGATTCTGGCGAACCTGCTGTCGAACGCGGCCAAGCATGGAGCCGCGCCGGTGACAGTCGAGGTCGACGGCCGATGCGTGGTGGTCAGCGACCAGGGGCCAGGGTATCCGGACGTCCTGCTCCGGGAAGGACCCGCGCGATTCCGAACCGGCACAGCCGCCCGCGGCGGCGGACACGGACTGGGATTGACGATCGCGGTCGCGCAAGCGCGGGTGCTTGGGGCGGAACTGGAGTTCGGAAACCCTCCGGAAGGCGGGGCACAGGCGGTGCTTCGGCTGCCGGAGCTGGCGGTCCGTGAAGGGCCCCTCGAAGGAATCTGATTCCCTCAAGGAGCCCTTCACGGACCTCAAGACCTGGCCACATGGTGACAAATAGGACATTTCGGCACGATTGACGTCCTTTGTGGACAGTTAGCAGGACGAGTCCTCGAAGCTGAGGTTCCCGGCATTGAATCCGCGAGGGGCCCCCTCACGGCCCACGCCCCAACAGCCACCCGCGCACCCAGCTATCGAGGCACCCAGCCCCCGCCCTGCACCCCGATACGAAGCCTCCCTGCGGTCTGGGGTTGCTTGTCAAGGCATCTTTCCCGCCTTGACAAGCAA